>JANMSY010000473.1:0-5371 GCA_031389865.1 Anaerolineales bacterium
GGGCGCTTTGAAGTCACTGTCAATGGACAGTTGTTGTATTCGAAACTTGGAACGCACCGGCATGCCGAACCCGGCGAAGTGCTGGGGCTGGTTAGGAAGATGGTTGGAGAGTAGATCATCTGTCGCTGCGAGGGCGATAGCTCGAAGCAACCTCCGGTGTCGCAGATGTGATTTTCGATACGTTTGTCTCGTTGGAAGGGAGATTGCTTCCCATAGGCTCGCAACGACGTTACATTAACGGAGGCATATTGATGTCCAAAAAAGGACGCGTATTTTCGGGGGCACGACCGACGGGTCGTCAGCATTTGGGAAATTATCTGGGGGCGATCCAAAATTATGTGGCATTGCAGGATGACTACGATTGTGTTTATTGCATCGTGGATGTTCACGCGCTGACAACGGTTGAGACAACTCAGGATCTAAAACTGAATACCCGGGAAATGGCGCTCGATTGGCTGGCGGCGGGAATCCGCCCGGAAGATTCCATTCTGTTCGTGCAGTCACATATTCCACAGGTAATGGAACTGCATACGTATCTTTCAATGGTGACGCAGTTTGGCAAGCTGACCGACCTGCCCACCTTCAAAGAGAAAGTACGGCAGCAGCCCGAAAATGTGAACTATGGACTTGTGGGTTATCCTGTATTAATGACCGCGGATATTGTCCTGTATAAGACTGATATCGTTCCCGTGGGTATTGACCAGGCTCCACACATCGAGTTTGCGCGTGAGATCGTGCGTTCATTTAATTATCGCTACAACACAAAGGCACTGATCGAACCGCAGGTCAAACATACCGAGATCAAAAAGGTCGTTGGCATTGACGGCAGGGACAAGATGAGCAAGAGTTTGAATAACCACATCGAACTTGCCTCCACGCCCGAAGAGACGACTGCCCGCGTACGAGAAATGGTCACTGACCCGGCGCGCATGAAGCGCACCGACCCGGGCAATCCCGATATATGCAACGTTTACACCATGCACAAGATCTTCTCTCCATCCGACGAAGTGGATATGGTCAATGTGGAGTGTCGCCGCGCGGGCATCGGATGTGTGGATTGTAAAAAACGCCTCGCTGCGAACCTGAACACTCACCTCGAACCGTTCCGTGCCAGACGAGCCGAATTCGCTTGTATACCAGATTACGTGACAGATGTACTGAACGACGGCGCGAAGCGTGCCCGAATTATTGCCGAAAAGACCATGGAAGAAGTGAGGCAAGCAATCCATTTGCCATAGCGTCTAACAAAGAGTAAAAACGTCCATACCGCAGGCATTTCCGTCCGAATGCCTGCGGGTTTATCCAGATTGGAGAATGTAGATGTACACGGCTCTCCAGCGGAAAATTTTGTTTATCGTTGGCTTTTTGTTACTGGTTTCATGCCAGCCGGCTGCGCCCACGCCACTCCCAATTTCCACGTTTACTGATCCAGATAAAGAGTTGACTCAGGCAGTGCGGCAGGCACAGGATTCATTGTATGTCCTGCGCCAGGAGTTCCTTGCTCCGAAGCAAGCCTATTCGATGATGAGTGTAAAAGTCCGTTTTGCAGCCAATGGGGAAGTGGAGGATATGTGGACGGAGCCGGTTCTCATTCTTGATAACGTCTACACGGTGAGAATGGTCGAAGGTGTGACGCTTAAGCAGGGCATCCATCCGGACCGTCTTGTCGATGTTAAGCCACAGGATATCGTGGACTGGATGATGATGGAAGATGATGGAACAGTCCATGGCGGGTATACGATCCGGCTGGAATATGAACGCATGACTCCTGAGCAGCAAAAGAAATTCCTTGAAGTGACCGGTTACAAATTCGACTAATTCTGCAGGTATTTATGCGCGCCGTATTGCAACGAGTTTCCAGGGCAAGTGTCAGCGTCAACGGACAGACGATTTCCGCCATTGGGAAGGGTCTGCTGATTTTGTTGGGTGTTGGCCATGGAGATGGGGAGCAACAGGCGAAGTTCCTTGCCGAGAAAATTGCCAATCTGCGGGTCTTTGAGGATGAACGGGGCAAGACCAACCTCTCCATCCTCGATGTTAAAGGTGAAGCCATTGTCGTTTCGCAGTTCACACTTTATGCCGATACACGCAAAGGGCGGCGTCCCTCGTTCATCGATGCGGCAATGCCCGATGTTGCGGAACCGCTTGTGAATCGCTTTGTCGAATTATTGCGTGGGCATAACGTGCCTGCTCAAACAGGAAAATTTGGCGCGCATATGGAAGTCGAAATACACAATGATGGACCCGTCACGATATGGCTGGAAAAATAAATAACAAACCTAACGCGTTTCAAAAACTGATCCATCGTTTTCTGGCGATGAAACCCGTCTCTATTTTCATGTCAAAGGTCCTGCATCACGCGGATGCGTTCATGCTGCACATCACCAGTGAACGCCACACATTTGCTGAGCTGGTTGGACTCCCGATCGTTCAATTAACGATGAGTGGAGCAAGGACTGGGATCCAGCGGACACTTCCCCTTGTGAGTATACCTGTGGACAATAAACTCATACTCACCGCAACAAATTTTGGACAAAAACATAACCCGGGCTGGTATTACAACTTGAAGGCACATCCTGAATGCAAGGTTCACCTTAATGGCCAGTGGAGGAAGTATATCGCCCGAGAGACGGAAGGCGACGAGCGTGAGAAATACTGGCATCTGGCTTTATCCTACTATGCAGGGTATGAAAAATATAAAGAGCGCGCTGCGCATCGCCGAATTCCCATCATGTTGCTTGAACCTGAAAGTAAATGATTCGCAAATCGATTCTGACCCTTTGCTTTTTGATGTTTGCCTGTGCACAAACTTCCACCCCCATATCAACACCAGTCTTATCAGGCACGGACACCGAATTGGAAGCTGCCACCCAACGGGCGCGTGACTCGTTAAACACATTTACCCGCACGATAACAACACCTCACGTGGACAGAACGTTTGTCGCCGTTAAAGTGCGCTTTTTTCCGCCCAACGAGCTGCCTCAGGATATCTGGGTGGACGAAGTAACCTACACGGGCGGCGCTTTCCGCGGCAACGTGGGTGATGACATTTCATCCCTTAAACTGGAAGCGGGAGAAAAAATTACGATCAAAGATAAAGATATTCTTGACTGGATGATCGTTGAAGATGGTAAGTTGATCGGCGGTTATACCATTCGCCTCGCGCTGGAACGCATGTCCACTGAAGAACGTGAGCAGTTCCTGGAAACGCTCGATTACTCCATCGAAGATTGATTCATCCAATGATTTCCCCACAATGCTGCATCCACTTGCACCGCCAGCGCACCGACCGAGAGCATCGCGTCGACGTTTTCTTTCGTCCACACGCCACCCGCTCCAATAATGGGAAGCCCCAGTTTTGCGGCGGAATGAACAGTTTCAAGAGTCTGAGGGAAAAGGGAAGGGCCGTATAGACGCCCAGTGATCAGGTGATCGATCATCAACGCGCCGCGCGGAGCAGAGATGCTAATGGCCTGTGCCCCCTGCTGGATCAATCTCGGACCCAGTCCCAACACCTGTTCAACAGGCAGTGAAAAGATCAGTGGCACTTCCCCTACACACATTTCCAGCGTGAGCAGAAGTATATCGTTCGCCAGCAGCGGCGCAAAACCGAGTTCCGCCGCCATCACATTCTCCTGCGTTTCCAACATGCGTACCATGCGTTGAGCCTCTTCGGGGCGGTCGGCCATAAGATGGACAATGATCGGCAGGTCTGATCTGTCCCAGCGTGAGGCGTATTTTTTGAGACCCGCATGGAAGCCCGGATTGGGCAGGCCGGTGTGCATCAGGAATCCGCCTGAGTATTCGACCGAAGCCGGTTTGGCGGCAGGCAGGCGTGGGCGTAGCGAGAACGGATTCGTTACGAACGCGCCCAATGAATCCAGTGAGATCCCAAGACGTGAATCGGGCGCGAATCCCAATGATCCCGCTGCGTTCATGAGTGGTTTGCTAAAATACAGATCGCGTTTCATAAGGAGATACCATGCAACCCTTGAATGGAATTCGTGTGCTCGATCTCAGCCGCGTGCTTGCTGGTCCATATTGTACGATGGTTCTCGGTGATCTTGGCGCGGATGTGATAAAAGTTGAATCGCCCGACGGTGACGAGACGCGCGCGTGGGGTCCGCCGTTTGCGGGCGGATCCCGTGGGGAGAGCGCGTATTATCTGTGCGTTAATCGCAACAAGCGCGGCATCATTGTGGATTTCAAAACGGAGGCAGGACGCGCCATCCTGCACACACTGATCAAACGAAGCGATGTGCTTGTCGAGAACTTTCGGCCCGGCACACTGGCAGGCTCCTCTCTGGACTTTGACTCTGCTTCCGCTATCAATCCGAATCTCATCTATTGCTCGATCACCGGCTTCGGCCAAACGGGACCGCTTCGCGGCCGCCCAGGCTATGACTTCATGATCCAGGCCATGGGCGGGCTCATGAGCTTCAGCGGCGAACCTGATGGCGAACCGATGAAGGTCGGCGTGGCGGTTGCTGATCTTTTCACCGGGCAGAACGCCGCGATCGCGATCCTTGCCGCGTTACAGGCGCGCACACAAACAGGCAGAGGACAACATCTGGATATTTCTTTGTTTGATTCACAACTCGGAATGCTTGCGAATGTGGCAGGTAATTACTTGATGTCAGGGAATCTGCCCAGGCGATATGGCAACGCGCATGCCAACATTGTTCCGTATCAAAGCTTTCAAGCCAGCGATGCGTGGTTTGTGGTCGCAGTGGGGAATGACATACAGTTTGAGAAGCTGTGCGGGGTAATTGGTAAATGGGAATTGGTAAATGACGCGCGATTTAGTTTGAACTCCCGACGTGTGGAAAATCGTGATGAGTTAATTGCGATTCTCAAGCCAATATTTTTACGGCGCACTTCAGGTGAATGGCTGTCGGCGCTTGAAACTGCGGGCATTCCCTGTGGGCCGATTCACACCCTCGACAAAGTTTTTGCTGAACCTCAGGTTGAAGCACGTGAGATGTTGATCCATATGGAACATCCTGAAATCGGAGACTTGAGACTGGTGGGTTCGCCGTTGAAGTTCAGCGATACGCCGGTGCAGTACAAACTTCCGCCGCCCAAATTGGGAGAGCATACAGAAGAAGTGTTGAAGGAGCTGCTTGAGTATTCCACGGAGCAGATAACGTTTTTGAAATCGCGCCGGGTTGTCAGTTGATGTGTGAGTGAAAAGATGTCATTTGTATGGCTCACACTTGTTTCGAATAGTGCTACAAGTCATCTCAAAAATGGCATGTCACTCTCCCGAAGGACGTCGGGACGACGTGAGGGAGCGTTCGTCGCGACCGAAGAGTCTCGTAGTTTCAGCATTAGAGATCCTTCGCGGAGTTTATCCTGAGCGAAGTCGAAG
>JANMSY010000513.1:0-11064 GCA_031389865.1 Anaerolineales bacterium
CCCAAAACACGTAGAAGAGGATCAGGTCGAGCGCGCAGAACACGCCGATCATGCCGACCTCGAGCACGAGGAACCAGAAGAAGTACTCCTTGACCCGGGTCTCGATCCCGAGCGAGCCGACGAGCCCGATGACGCACATGAAGGTCGTCAGCAGGAGCAAAGGATACGAAAGGCCGTCGACGCCCATGAAGTACTGCACGCCGAACGAGGGGATCCAGGCGAAGCGCTCGACGAACTGCATCTCGTGCGTCCCGCGGCTGAAGCCGGGGAGCATCGCGAGGGAGGCGAGCAGGGAGATGCCCGCGAAGACGAAGGCGGTCGTTTGGATCGCCTTGATCTTTTCCTTCGGGATGAAGAGGATGATCAGACGCTGGCTTCATGAAATTAAAAAGCATCCGCAGAAATACCTTCTCCGGATGCTGTCATCTATTCCTGGATGTTTTCGCCTACTCAGGCTTGTCGTAATTTTCAAGCACTTCATGGATCTGGTCGAGCAGTTTCTGGATTTCCTTTTTTTCATCCAGCGCCTGATGGAGCGAAGCATTGAAGGATGCTTTTTCCTCCTCCGAAACGGTTTCCAGCAGGTGCTCGGCGCGGGCGATCTGGGTGTTCTTGTGCATGACCTTGATTTCCAGGCGTTTGCGGTACCCGTCATAGAACTCGCGTTCATTGAGCGGCGCCTGCGTGGACGCGGTTCCTTCGGCCAGTAGCTCAGAGATGGCCGGCAGGAATTTATCGAAGTCCACTGGTTTTTCGATGAAGCGGGTCACGCCGAGGGTGACGGCGAAGGCCTTGTCTTCGGGAGCAACATAGGTGGCGGAGAGGAATACGACCGGGATATCCCGTGTATCGGGGTTGATGCGCAGGCGATGGACGAGGTTAAAGCCATCCATCTTCGGCATCAGGATATCGGTGATGATCATCGCTGGGCGTTCCTGTTCCAGCACGTCCAGTGCTTCCTGGCCGTCGCGAGCCGTGACCACACGATAGCCCTTGAATTCCAGCGTCGCCTTCAGCAGCCTGAGAATGTCAGGGATGTCTTCGACAACGAGTAGATAACCTTGTTGAGTTTCCACGACTTAATTTTACCACCTGCTGATCTCAGTGGTCCTGACTATAATCAAGCTCATTGGGAGTTGCCGTGATTCTGCTAACGAGGGATTGCCAAATCCCGTCCATGCAGGAGATACACTGGCATTTGCCCCGAATCTGGCGGCTGGATTTGTCAATCCAGCCAAGCATCACGGCGATTCTCAGAGAACCTTTAATCAAACCAACTCGTCATTTGCCATTCCAAGAGGGCGTTGGTCACTAAGGAGCAATGACGAATTACCAGGCGCACCATGATTCACAACAACTTTGCCTGGAAGAGATTCGCAATTACACAGACCCGGTACTTGCTCATTGTCATCCCCAGACTATGCATCGAAAGTGTAAAGAACACTCAAGACAGAAAGATTTAGAAAGCTGGAGTTATGGGCGCTTGTGTTCGTCCCACTTTTCGCGCGGACCATCAAAGGTAATGGATAAAACATTCAGAATGTTTCTACCCAAAATTCCGATCGGTTGATCAATCAACAGGAACTGACCGCTAAATTTCTTCCCCAGAAACACCAATTCTAATTCAACCATTTTTGCCAGTTTCGGCTCACCATCAAATCCTTGAATTTCGTAGGAAACATCAAGTACAGGCTTCAGACCTATTTGTTCCACATATCTCACCGGCAATAATGTGACATCAGCGCCAGTATCGATCAACATGGGCACATTGGATAACGAAGCGCCAGTCACAGGATCCCGAAGGGATACATAAGCAACCGGCGCTGGTGGATCAAAGTTCACGCCATCATATTTTGGCACGGATTAGGCTTTTCCAACCTTCATTTTGAAATCACTTGCTTGTTTGCGATGGGTAAGCCGTGGCGACAGGACCCGGGCCGTCTTTTTTTCCTGGATTTGTAAATCGGGGACGACAACGTATACCTTGACGTTTTCTGGCAGTTTTACACCAGATTTCAATCGAATCTTACCTTTTTCTACAACACCTTCGTAAGTAGTGATAGACATGGGACACCTCTGTGGAAATTATACACTCAAAAAGTAGGTTCTAAAAACCACGCTTCTGAGATTAGAAAACCCCTTGCGAGCGCCGCGCTGTGCAATTGCGGAGAGCTTCATACAGGCAAGATCCTCGAGAGGGCCAAGATCGCAATCCATGTCCTTCCAGTGCTGCACTGACTTGAGCATGGGATATTGATATTGTAGAAAGGTCACGCGTACATCCTGGATGTTGCCATGCAAGGTGCCGGGTGACACCTGTTCGATCTTTAAATCTAAACCTGAATTCCTCAACGCCTGTGCAAGCAGCATGCCATCCGCAATGGGTTCAGGAGTGAACCAATCCAGATCGACGGAAATTCGGTGTCCATAATGGATTGCCAGGGCGGTCCCGCCAGCAAGATAAAAGCCCTTGGGTGCCATATGAGGACCGAGAGCTTTCAAAACTTTGATCTGTTTCTTTGGCAATCCCTCTACAAAGTACTTCATCGCTTACCCCAGACTCCAGTTTGGGCAGTCTTTACCCACTGATTTACCTGCCGTGCGGGCAGGTCATAGAGCACACCCCAAAACCGCAACTGTGGAGCGGTCAGTCCCCGTCCGCCGAGGGCGATCAGCCATTCCCGCAGTTCACGTTCGCCAAGCCGTTTCCGCAGCCAGCACACTGCATCCCAGGACCCATTCGACAGAACACGACGAATGATCAGATCCCGGTCTTTTGCGAGCGAAAGTTGGGAAAACACATAGTCCCAAAAAAGAGGACGGAACCGTTCAGTGAGGCCGTTTTTGCCTTGCATATCTCAATTATGAGCGATACCATTTCCTGGGCTAAAGCCTTAACATCTCGCACTGCAATTTTTCAGTGTATAATACACACAGTTTATTTGATTTATACACATGACAGGAGATCCAAAAAATGCGAACTAACATTGTATTGGACGATAAATTAGTCGAGCGAGCTCAAAAATTAACAGGAATCAAGACCAAGCGAGAGGTTGTACATGAAGCCTTGCGCACACTCATCTTGTTGCGAGAACAGGGAAGTATCCGCAATGTGCGTGGGAAGTTGAAGTGGGAAGGGGATCTCAACGAACAGCGATCCTCACGCTTTCAGGCCAGGTAATCATGCTCGTTGTGGATTCTACCGTCTGGGTGGTTTATTTCAATGGTGTCAGAAACCAACAGACAGATTATTTACATCAAATTCTGGATAGAACTCCAATTCTAATTGGTGATTTGATTTTGGCAGAAGTCCTGCAAGGCTTTCGGGATAATGCTGATTTTGAAACAGCTCGACGCATGTTTGGCAAATTTTTACAAGTCGAGATGCTCAATCCTGACCTGGCAGTGCAGAGTGCTCGGAATTATCGTCTATTGCGTCGTAAGGGAGTTACTGTCCGTAAAACCATCGACAGTCTGATTGCAACCTACTGTATTGAGAATGAGCATGATCTCCTGCATAACGATAGTGATTTTGATGGATATGAAAAACATCTAGGGTTGAGTGTTATTCATCCATAGCCTGCAGGATCAGTAGACTGGTGGACATACTGTGGATTCCAGTAGTGGGGACACGGCTTTCCGAGACATATCCCGTGCTTTGGTCATGCGTAGGTCAGGCTTGCAGCCTGACGCTTTGTTGGAACTCCACGGGCTGACGGGTTATCCCCGCCGGGCTGCTTTTCTATTTTACGGGGTGCACGAAAGGGTTGTAGATGAGTTTGCTCCCTGCGCCGTCCTCGGCGAAGAGTTTACTCGCAGGTGCGCTGGACCCTTCGGGAGAGCGACCTGTTGAAGCCGCGTCGTCAGCCTCCCAGCACAGGCTTCAAGCCCTCTGCCCAGCTGCGGATCGCTGTCCAGTCGCGGTGATCGCCGCGCGGCAAGATCCCCAATGCCACGGTGGCACGCAGCAGCAGCGTATCCCAATTGAACGGCAGCTTGTTGAAATCGAGCATCCCCGCGAACAGACCCTCGCTCAGCGGCCGCACCAGGTTTCGCATGGGCGCAACCCAGCCTTCCACGACCGAGCGGTATTGCGGACCGCTGCCCATGGCCAGCGTAATACAGACCGTGAACATGGCGAACGGTTTATGCACCAGCGTCTCCTGATGCTTGCGGATGAATTGCACCGCCTCAGGCAGCCACTTTGATTTACGGATGGCGCTGCCCGCCACCACGGCCCGATACTCATAAATATCCTTCACATCCTGCATGGGCATGACCTCCACCTCGGCCCCGCCTTCCACCAGCGTCCTGGCGATGGCTTCCGCCACCTCCGCCGTGGACCCCGCCCGGCTGGCATACGTGACAAGAATTTTATTGGACATTTTAGTTCCTCCTCTTTTTCCGGCTCGAACATTAACTGATAACCTGTCTTAAAATGCCATGTCACTCTCCCGAAGGAGCGTTCGCCGCGACTGACACTTGCATGATTTGCCATGGTTTGCTCACGCAAACCAAAAATCACACAGTGCAGGTGAGAGTCTCGCACTTCCGGTGTCGGAGATCCTTCGCGGAGTTTATCCTGAGCCGGGTCGAAGGGCTCAGGATGACATTGCTCAGGATGACATTTTCGAGATGAACTATGATAACTATAACGAGCCAGACAGCTTATAGTTCCAGGCTGTTCAATAATTCCCTCAGCGCCAGCAGCTCCTCCTTCGAGAGCGTCACTCCCTTCCCCATTTTCTGCCCATCCGCGGACCAATCGCGCAGGTCGTACTTCGCCTCGCGGTCATTCCAGCTCACCAGGTTCAGCTCCTTCGCCCACCCCGAACCCGCCTTCGAGAGCACACCTATCTTCTTCACGATCTCATATTTGATGTCAGCCATTATAGATCTCCTCAGAATACGGCGGGCTTAAGCCCTGCCTCAGTTCGTGTAAGTCCGCTGAAGCGGACTTCTTGCGCCAGCCCGAAGGGCTTTCCTGTTCTGAGCAGGGGATTCATCCCCGCTCAATCATAACGATAATAGCACGTATCACGCCTTCCATGTCGTTCATCACCTGGTGATTCCAAAAGCGAATCACCTTGTATCCTTGAGATTTAAGATAAGCCATTCGTTGTTCGTCGTATTCTTTTTGCTCCACATGGTGACTTCCATCCAGCTCTACGATCAATTTTGCTTCTGGCGAGCAAAAATCAGGAATGTAGATTCCAATAGCATGCTGCCTGCGAATAGTGACTCCTAATTGATCATTTCGTATCCTTGACCAAAGTTTTGTTTCAGCGGGCGTGGACGCTTTACGGAGTTTTATGGCTTGGTGTTTCGTTTTGGGGTTGCTTCTGGGTTTGCGCGGCATTCTGCCCCCTTCTAACTTTCGCGAAGCACACCTTTAGGCGCCTTCCATTTGCACTCCGCGAAGAACAGCGGAGCGAAAATGGGGGAAGGACAGCTTCAATGTGGGATAAATAAGAATATACATTCCTACTTTATATTCCTCTCCCCTCGCGGAGCACCCTTCGAAGTGAAACGAAGTGGGCTAATTCCGTGTTCTTCGGTATTTGGGGGAGGGGGCACTGCGATTGCCACTTGAATTTTAGATAACTTCTGTCATAATAGGAATGAGGCTTCTGTCGGGGACAGTTCAGCTGTCCGAATGGCCGCGGATCAAGCGGAGGAGACGTTGGGCTATCAGATGGGACCGGCCAGGAGCGCGGCAAAGGCCACGACACCAATGTCCATAAAGCTGTTCCCCATGCTCGAAGACCGCACACAGGCACACGGAGGTTTCGATGGGCAGAATCAAAAAGAACACATTGAAAAACGAAGCCGCCCGGCTGCTGGCTAGGCTGGTGCCTGCCTCCCGCAGGGCCGCGCTGGCTGGGCTGATCCCCGAGACGAGTTGGGAGACCCTGGACCTGACCTTGTATGAGCGGGTCATCGACACGCTCTCGCCGCTGGAGGAGCTTGGGCCCGAGATCGTGAGCTATATCCAAAAAAGGAAATATAGGATCGGGTCTTTCCCTCAATCCAAAAGCGGAGCCGGATGGACCGTTCTTGGGAACGTCACCATTCGCCCGCAGGACCTGGAAAGCCTCCATCAGCCCTATGTGCTGTCCCTCATCGTCCATGAGATCTTTCATTTGCAGCAGCAATCCATCCCCATGCGCCTCTCGATGCAGGGTGAATTACACGCCTGGCAGTACCAGCAGCGGACCTATCGCTGCATCAACAGGGGTGGCCGTCCGATAGGCAGCCCGGGGGAAGCCTATGGCGGCAAACTCGAATATTGGGAGAAGCTTGCCAGCCTGTCAGCCAGCTCACGTGCGGACCTGGAAGCGGCGCGCGATCTCATGATCGGCATCGCGCCGGGCTACCGCGCCTACTCCCTCCCGATCTACCCGCTGCCCCAGGAAATTGCCCATTGCTGGCGGCAGGGAGGCTTGACGTGTATCCTCGAGATGCTGCGGGCGTTGCTCAAAGGTGTGAAAGGCGAGGAAATAAAGCAGGCCGCACCTGAAATGCTGCAATCGTAGGGAATAAAAAGAGCGGGCAAGCCGAAGCTTGCCCGCTCTTTTAAATTTTAATGCATATGGACAAAAATCAGGGATGTACTTGCCAATGGGTGCACTAAAAGGTTGTAGATGAGTTTGCTCCCTGCGCCGTCCTCGGCGCAGGATTTACTCGAAAAGCGCCGCCGAGGACGGCGGCTTGAGCTTATTGACCAACAAACTTTGAGTGCTCCCTTGCCAATCGCGTGCTGCCTGCGGAATGTAACTCCCAACCGATTATTTCTTATCCGTGACCAAAGTTTACCCTCAGCGGGCGTGGACTTCTTACGGAGCTATATGGCTCGGTGTTTCGTTTTGGGGTTGCTTCTGGGTTTGCGCGGAAATCTGCCCCCTTCTAGCTTCCCCCATTTGCACTCCGCGAAGAACAGCGGAGCGAAAATGGGGGAAGGACAATTTCAATGTGGGTATAGATACAAATATACATTCGTACTTTACATGCCCCTCCCCCAAATTCCGTGTTCTTCGGCATTTGGGAGAGGACGGGAGGGGGTCCTTTACCCGCTATGTTCACTTGCTTGCCTGGCTGGCCTGGAATATCGCTTGGAGCCTATCCGAAAATTAACCATGTCGTTGCGAGTCTTCGAGAAGCAATCTCCCAAAAACTAGATTTTGCCTGATGGAAAGGAGATTGCTTCACCGCCAAAGCACAAAAGCGGCGGTTCGCAACGACATATCCAGAAAGATCATTGAATTTTAGGATAGATTCTTAGCTGACACTTGAACACTGGCCCGATTCCCTCTCGCCCACCAGCGACTCATTAAGAGCAGAAATGAGAACACCAGTAATTATCCATTCACCATCACCGGCGTCATGCGAACAACCGCTATCATTGCGAAAATGTTCAATAGTTCCATAACCCTATCGTTCCTTATGCTGAAATGGATGACCAGCCTAAAAAGCCTGTATTGAATAGGATGCCAGGTATCCACCCTTCGCTTGATTCGAAGATTTATTGCTTCATCCCCAAAGAATCTCTTGTGCATTCTTCTTCTTCAATCTCACGTCGTGTATGTAGCAATGGGACAATTGTCGTTTCAAGGTGATTTTTCAGTTGGCTGTCTAATCGTTCGAACTTTTCTTCAGTATTATTGATTCGCCAACTTTGAATTTTCGACATCAATCCGTCCAGCCAACCCGGCCATTTCAGAGATTGCTGTCCCGTCAGCTCATGAAATAAAACAGCGCTCCTGTCTCTCTCTGCCTCCATTTGTTTTGAAACCATTTGTTCCTTTTCCAGTCGACGTTTGCAGGAAGCATGCATACGCTTCAGCTGTTCATTTTTTATGGCTTTGAATTTCGGATTTAAGGATATTTCCAGAAGGAAATCAGATGGTTTTGTAGAAGAGAAGGTTATGAGCAAATTATCCTTGGGGCGAGTGGCTCCCACGTACGCCACCCGTCTCTCCTCTTCGATGGATTGGCCCTGCTTCTGTTTTTGGTCTGCCTGGCTAAGGTTGAAATAGATAACATTTTGAAATTCCTTGCCTTTCGCTCTGTGTATGGTGCTCAGGTATACCTCGTTATTCTCGTGATCTTTTTTTCCCGACATTCCTTTCTGCGGACCATGATCCTGCTCGTTGTCCTGATCGTCGATGGACTTGCATATATGCTGGTAAAAATCCATGGGAGTTTTGAAGTTCTCTCCGAGGGCGGTGATGACATCCAGAATCACTTCGTCATTGGCCTGGTCCAGATCATCCGATTTCCGGGATTGATCTTTATAAAAATCTCCCAGGCCAAACTCTGTTTTTAGCATTTGCAGGCACTCAACCGCGGAAACACTTGAGGTGTGAAGCCGTTTGGACGCCAGGTCAATCCGGCTGGCAAAGTCTATTAATTTTTCACGTTCCCAGCCTCGTAAGTCCGCAATATCCGGCAGACAGGTGAAGGAATGCCAGTTTTGTGCTTGCGATATGATCTGATTTGTAAAATATTTATTAGGTCTCTTTAGAATACGTTCAAAATCCGGAAAGGTGGCTTCCAGGGGAAACAAAATAACCTTTAAGTACGCATAAACATCTGCTCCCACCAACGTCTGAAAAAGATGCTGACCGGAGACGGGTGTATGAGGAACATTCAAAGTATCCAGAACAACTGCCAGCGGAAATTGATAGGCATTGGAACGATAGAGAATGGCATAATCTCTCCAATTCAGGTTATGCTCCTTTTTGTGTTGGACGAGCCATTTTGCTGCATGGTCAGCCTGTTTGTACAACGAGATATGTCCTGAAATCTCAAACTTTCCAGTCTGCGCATTCTTTCTGGGTTGGATATCCTTGGCGATCCTGTCGGTATTATGGTTGATCAGCCATCCTGAATGTCGAACGATCATCTGGCTTGATCGATAATTGGTGTTGAGCACATGATCGGAGGCTATCGGAAATCTTTTATCAAATTGCATCAGATGCTTGACGTCAGCACCTCGAAATCCGTAAATCATTTGATCATCATCACCGACTGCAAAAATGTTGTTTTCAGGTAATGAAATGATTTGCAGCAGGAGCAATTGTGCCTGATTTAGATCCTGGAACTCGTCGACAAGGATATATTCAAAACGCGACTGATAAATACGCCGCATCGAACTATTCTCCAGCAGAATACGAATGGCCAGGTAAATCATGTCGTCAAAGTCTAAAAAGTTAGTATCCAGCTGCTTTTTAAGGTAGGAATAAAAAATCGCCTCGAAAGGATAAATCCGATCCCCGAATTCCACAGTCACGGTGGAAAGGCTGGGTAGTTCCATCTTCGCCCTTCTTAATCCATCCAAAAATGCATCCAGGGGATCCTTGTTCCGTGATGGGGGCAGTTCAGTATGTTCCAGGATGGCTGACTGCATTAAAGCTTTGGATGTCTTTTTCGTTGCGCCTCCATTGAACGACCAGCCTAATCCCTCACGAACAATTTCATATCCAAAAGAGTGAAAGGTTCGCACTTGCACGCCATGGACGCTTCTGCGATCGAGCCGATCCTGCATTTCATCACTGGCTTTTTTATTGAATGCAAGGGCCAGTATCTTTTCAGCGGGGATTCCCTGATTTAGCAAATGGAGAATGCGATTTACGAGAGTCTTTGTTTTGCCGGAACCTGCCGGTGCCAGGACTCTGATGGGCCCGTTGACACGCTTTATTGCTGCGTGCTGACTGGGATCCAAATCACCATCCAAAACATATAGAGCCTCTGTTTTGAAACTCAACCTTTGGCGGATCATTTCAATGCATTTATCTACATCGGCATATATATCTGAGCCGGAGAAACGGCAGATCGGATATCCTTCCAAAGAAAGAACTTTATCGCGTTCAGCATCTCTGGCTGGATCGTGGTAGGCTTTACCATCACACTCCACAATTATTTTCCTGTCATCAACACCTACCAAAAAATCAACCGTATACGGACCCATACGTACCTGTGGCTGGTAGGATAGCTTATGTGCTTCAAGCGCCGACAATAGTTTTTGTTCGATGGGTGAAAAGATCGTCTTATGTTCCGCCAGGTTGAGAAATTGGGGCGAAGTAAACTGGTAATTCGAGCGCTCCAGTATGGTGAAAACCTGCTCCCCCAGGAGTAAATTGATCACTGCAGAAGGGTCTTTGTGGAGCTCTTCGCCGGTGACATGGAAGACCTCATACGCGCCCCGACCAGGATAGGAGAAGAAACATATCGGTATGCCGTTGAACCAGAGCGGAAAGATCAATTTATCTGCGATGAGAGTTGCTTGTTCCAGACACTCGGCATAAGGGAGATCTTGAATCACGACAACAAATTGCGGAGAAGCGGGCATATTGGATAACGCATTTTGTATGTCAGAGAACTTAATAGTAAAAGGGCTACATCCTTTTTGGCTGCATTGTTCGAAGAAGCCGCGAATGCAAGCATCATCAGCATTAAATAAAGAAAACCCTTTTCCTTTGTGCAGGCAATAATCAAGCCTGTTGAAGAAAAAATCAAATGTAGGAACTTCCGTACTGGTTATGGATGAAATTGTCTGCAATTGTTCCGTCATGTGTTTCCTAAAAGCGAATAAGGTTGCATCCCCAAATCGGCGATCAGATTTGAGGTCAGTTCTCTTTGCGCAGCATATTGGCCCCACCTGGCTTTCGCGAAGTATTTCCAACCCACATTATATATCGTCTCGGTGTGGTCGATCAACAAAAAGGTTCATACCCCAGTTGTTGACGTTTGATCCTATGTATAAATGAATTCTCTTATATTCTTCGTCATTTCGAATAATATGTTCGTAATAATTTCTTTGCCAAATCGGAATACCCTCTGAATTCAGAATTTTATTGATCCGTTTGGCGGTATTCATTTTGAAATATCCCACAGCAAGAGGCAGAAGCATGCGGCGGCGTTCCGCACCTGTATTCCCCCGTTGGGGCGATTCGTCTTGGGGCGATTCGTCTTGGGGCGATTCATGTTGGGGCGATTCGTCTTGGGGCGATTCATGTTGGGGCGATTCATGTTGGGGCGATTCATGTTGGGGCGATTCGTCTT
>JANMSY010000380.1:0-1896 GCA_031389865.1 Anaerolineales bacterium
CTTTTTTCTTTCGTTTGATACACAATAATCGGATCGTTGAGAAGATATGCTTCCCTCTGGGTTTCCTCATTCCATGAACCTGCATGCGGAAAGAGACTGTATTTGAACTGGTGTTCGCCAAAGTCCGCCATTGGGTCAGGCATACTGGGGGAACGCAGCAGCGTAATACGCATGACATTGCCGTGGATGTCGTGTCCATATTTGCAGTCGTTTAACAGACTGACGCCATAGTCTCCTTCGCTCAAGTCCACCCATTTGTGAGCGCAGGTCTCAAAGCGGGCCCAGTCCCAGCTTGTGTTGCGGTGCGTGGGCCTCTGCACGTTACCCCATTGAATTTCATAGGTGGCCTGTGGTGCGAGTACATCCACAGGGAAGGCGACCTTGAGTAGGATGTGACGGTCATTCCAGTCAATATGCGTATCGAAGTCCAGGCGCGGGGAATTGTGGTGTAGTGAAATGCGTTGAGTATAGGAGCTGTTCAGGATGCGGCGTTTGATCTCGACGGTCTGGCGCAGCTCGCCGTGTTCGATAAACCTTATTGATGAAGCGGGCTCAGCCAGCCACATCTTGTCATCGTAGAAAATCTCGATGTCCCATGCATCCCAGTCGCTGGGGCGATCTTCGAATGCCTGAAATTGATTGGCTATGGCATGGGCGGCAAGCACTTCACGATTTGCCTGCTTATCGAAGATACGCGTGATGTCACCGTCCGTGTTGAATTCGACGCGCAGGAAGTTGTTTTCTAGGAGGACTATGGACGATGGATCATTGTCCACACCTGCACTTGCGCCAGGTACAAGTGTGGTCCCTCGTCCATCGTCCACCGTTGATTGCAGAGCAAGCACGCTGTAGGGCGCGAGTTCGCCTGCATCCACCCAGATGCCAGAGTCCGCTGGTTGGACGGGAACAGGCTTGCCATCCCGCGTGATGCGTTGGAATGAGTCGCCGGGCATGAAGACCAGACCCGATTGTGTGAACGAAGTCGCGTTGACGAGGATCAGGTCTGCATCCAATTGACTGGCAATTGAATCCAGGGCTTTATCACGAAGCTGGGTCATATCCTGCGTAAGCTGCGCATATTGCTGCTGTGACTCTTCATAAACGGGACCAATACTCGAGCCGGGGATAATGTCGTGGAATTGATTGAGACACACTGTGCGCCACGCATTTTGAAATTCAGTGATTGGGTATTGGTACTCCGCAATGATGGATGCATAGGCAGCCAGAAACTCTGTATCATGCAGGAGAAATTCACTCCTGCGGTTGGCGCGTTTGTTGCGGGCCTGTGTGGTGTACGTCCCACGATGATATTCAAGATAAAGCTCGCCGTTCCAGATGGGCATCATTTTTGATTCGGTCAGCGGCTCGATGGACTCGAAAAACTGTTTCACGCTCGATTGCCTGACCTGTGGAAGGCCGGGGAAGTGCTTCATGGCTTCGATGTTCTCGAGCATCTCGCGCGTGGGGCCACCACCGCCATCACCGAAACCATATGCCATCAGCAAATCGTGGTGCAATTCCTTTTGCTGGAAGCTCTGCCAGGTTCCAAGACTCTCCTTTGGATTCGCCATTGAGTTGTACGTGCTGGCATACGGACTGCCAAAGTCCTTGACCGTGCTGAAGTGCGTGAGGATCTGCGTGCCATCAATACCCTGCCACATAAAAGTATCGTAGGGTAATCGGTTGTACTGGCTCCATCCGATCTTGATGGTCATAAAATATTTCAGTCCAGCCTGCTGGATGAGTTGTGGGAGTGCCCAGGCGTACCCAAAAACATCCGGCAGCCACAACACAGGACTTTCTGCATCGCGGCCGAAATGTTCGCGGAAGAATGTGCGGCCCAACAGGAATTGGCGCGCCAGTGACTCGGCGCCGCTCAAGTTGCAATCTGCTTCG
>JANMSY010000562.1:0-6179 GCA_031389865.1 Anaerolineales bacterium
CGCGCTTTTGATAAAAACCCAATGCGTTCAGATTGTCATTTGTGGTGATCAAAAAGAGGCGCCTGCACTGTCTTACGTGTGCCTCTTGAATGGCCTTGTTGATCAGAGTCGAACCGATCCCCTGTTCTTCGCGCAGGCTATCCAGTGAAGTGATTTCACACTCATGATCCTGGATGATAAACGTGAGTAAACCAATCCATTCGTTGTCATCTTCGACCACAAAACCATCCAACTGTTCAGGACGATAGACGTTACCACGTGTGATCATCTCTTCGCCGCCCCAATGCTCGATCCAGAATTGACGGAGACGAGGGAGATCATCAACAGCCAGACATCGAACCTTGAAAGTCATTACACTTCCTGTTCCTGTTCAATTTCCTGGGGTGGCTGCCAGACGCGTATGGCGCGGTCCGTGAACAGGACGCCATTCAGGTGGTCGATCTCATGCTGGAAGATACGCGCCAGCCACCCCTCTGCCTTGACCTTCATTGGCTTGCCATGACGGTTCAGCCCCTTCACCTGTATCGAGGCATGACGCTCCACCTCACCGACAAGGTTTGGGATGGACAGACAGCCTTCAATGCCCATTAAGGTCTCTTCGGAGGCTTTGACAATTTCAGGATTCAGCAGCGCCCACACTTTTTTCGGCGCGTCTTCATTTTCTTCGCTTTCTTCATCTTCCTCGTGTTCATAATATTCGACCACGATGAGACGCTCAGACAGGCCAATCTGGGGTGCGGCGAGCCCAACACCCGGGGCTTCACGCATGGTTTCGATCATATCGTCTATCAGGGTTCTAAGGTCTTTATCAAATTTGGTCACTGGATGCGCTTTACGGCGCAATACAGGTTCAGGGAGGGTTACGATCGTACGGAGAGCCATGGATTGAATTACCTTTTTATGGATTGCACGCGCTTTGGCTTTGCCACGCTCTGCGCGCATAGTCTTGCAGAGTTCCCGATTTTACTCTGGTTTCCGATTTTTATTATTTTCCTCGTCCATAAACTCCCGGGCGTTTTTATGATAGGTTGCCAGCCATTCCGCCATACGTTCGCGTTCTGCGGTAATTTCAGCTTCCTTTTTCCTTGTCGCACGCGCCATGCGGCGACGGTCAATATCCGACTGGACACTGGCAGGGTCGATCACATCCTCGAAAGCAAGCTTTGAGCCACCCACGGTGATGTACACCGTTCCATAATTAAAGATCTCTCCCAATATGCCAAGGCGCTTATACTCTGTTCCAAGTATGTTTTCCAACTGAGCGGCGTTGCGCGATTCCGTGCCAAACGGTCTTTTATCGAGGTCTACGATCTGCTCGTTGGTGACTTCAAAGACATCGTTGCTCCAGTCCGCGGCTTCATAGATAAACCATGCCAGCAGCGGGAAGAATGCAATGAACAGCGCGCCCGCCCACGCATCCACGGCCAGGCCACCCTCAAGTGAGATGAATTTCTCTTCTGGTAGGAATGCCAACTGGAACAGGCGATAGAAGAACGACACAATTACACTGAGCGAGCCCAATATGGGTATCCATGCCTGCCTGAGCAGTACGAACCAATGTTTACGATAGATGACAGTGTCCCCCTTTTCGTAGCGCAGGCGAAACTTGTTGGCACCGAAGAGACGCAGGAGCCTTGCCACGCCGCGCTGTCGGGGGAAGTCAGCTGGTTTCACGGGATCAGTTTTGGGTCCGGGGGGAGGCGCGATCCCCAGGCGCTTGCGGATGGCATCCTTCATCGCTTCCTTTTCCATTCCCACCGCCTGCTCCTTCGTACGATTCCAATATTCCTCGATCATTCGTTGTGCCTGTTGAGGGTGATCTACATTGCTGAACAGAATCCTGCCGACGAACGTTCGTACGATGAGATTGCCAAAATCGAAAATCCGCCCCAGTGCTTCTGTTTCCACGCCCACAGAGAGAATCGTGCTGAGAGGCGATTCCTGCCTGCTGTCAAACATTCCAATAACCTTCTCAAGCCATACCACGCGGCGATTCGTCACAATGTAGTAATCATTGCCCCAGTCGATCACCAGCCATATTGCCCACAGAATAATTGCGATCAACGAAACAAACCCTGCAAATGCCACGATCGTAAAAGACGCAATGGCAAACCACGCATAGAACAGGCCAATCGGGACAAGTAGCGCGAGAACAGGCAGGATCAGATTTCTATAAAGGATGACTCGATGCTTGCGTGCCAGAAAATAAATAACTTCATCGGGTGCAAGCCACTTGAATTGCAGGCGGCGTGCCAAGTCACGGCTGCGGATGGTGAGGTCCAGATTCGATCGCAAGTGGGGCGCACTCTTCACAAGCTTATGAAAGTTTTCGCGCGGGAGAACAAGCAATGATGTATCCGTGACCGCAGTCGCTGTACCCAAACGAGGTCGATTCGTGACAAGCGCCATCTCACCAAAATAATCATTCTTAACCAGAACTGCAAGTTGTCTCTCTTTCCCCTCCTTTTTGCGGACAATCCTTACATTGCCACCATAGATCAAATAAAAACTCTCTGGTTTGCTATCCTGTTGAAAAATTACACCTCCTGCGGGATATGAAGTTTCAGATAATTGTTCCGCCACAGCAGAAAGTTCAGCATCTCCCAAACCATAGAAGAGATGTATTTTCTTAAGGAAGTCGATTTTCGCAGGTGTATCTATCACAATTTGATTCTATCAAATTTCACGTACGATGGCACACCCATATGCAGGCATTTCCTGTACTTCGGGAAGTCGGCCAGCGAGCAGCGCTGCCACAGCCTCTTCTACAAAGCAACGAGTGGCTTGTCTCTGGCGGAATGTGACATCATCCACTGCGCCGCGGTAACGCAGGATTCCCATGCGGTCCATGATGAACGCGTGTGGCGTGGTGATCGCTTCATATAGATCTGCGACAATATGCTCCGCGTCAATCAGGACCGTGGATATGCATCGCGTTGTAGAAACCTCTTCCAGTAGTTGAATCGATTCGCTCCGATTGGCCGCAATGGACAGTAATTCCACGTCCCTGCCCCACTGCAGCATAAGCGCCACCAGCGAACGATCTGTCCGCTCCGAATACGGACACTCAGCCGACCAAAAATTCATAACGACGATCCTGCCTCGGTAATCATATAGTTTCTGAAGATTGCCTCGAAGATCAGGGAGTTCGAAATCGGGCGTGGGTTGGTTCAATTGCATGAGGAGATTATAGCTTTGATTATGTCATTGCGAGAAGGACTTCAGCCCGACGAAGCACTGTCGTCCACAATCGCCTGTCTGCTCGCTCCGCGCATAGCATCCCGATGGGCGCGGGAGTGCGAAAGCAACGCCATGATAAAATCCTTTCCATGAAAAAATGGCAATTCTGGCTCGGGGTGCTGATCAGTATTCTCTTTATCTGGCTCGCATTGCGCGGCCTGCGTCTTGACGAATTCTGGGGCGCGGTGGAGCAGGCAAACTACATCTGGCTCGTGCCAGGTGTTGCTGTTTATTTTGTAGGTGTGTGGGTGCGGGCATGGAGATGGCATTACCTGCTTGGACCGATTAAGAAGATCCCAACGAAAACCATGTTTCCCATCACTACCATTGGCTATATGGGCAACAACATTTATCCTGCCCGCGCAGGAGAGGTGCTTCGCGCCGTCGTCCTCAAACGCAGGGAAGGTGTACCTGTTTCGGCATCCCTGGCAACGATCATTGTTGAGCGCATCTTCGATGGGGTCGTTATGCTGGCATTTATCTTCGTCAATCTCCCCGAACTCGCAAAGCTGACGGGGAGTTCGGGCTTCGTCGGCAACATTCAGCAGGTGGCAGTCATCGGCACAGGCGTCTTTATCGGCGCGCTGCTGATTTTTCTTGTGGCAGCGATGTTCCCCCAGATGACTGCAAAAATCGGCTTATGGGTGATCGAACGCTTGATGCCGAAGCGGCTACAGGCAAAGATCATTGGCATCATGAATAAATTCCTGGATGGGCTTGCGTCCCTGCGGTCGCCGTTCAATGTATTAATGGTCTTTTTCACTTCGGTCATCATCTGGCTGTTGGAAACAGGAAAATACTGGTTTGTGATGCATGCCTTTAATTTCAGTGTTTCATTTTATGCGCTCATGCTGATGAACGGCATTGTCAACCTGGCCACGACCATCCCATCCGCTCCGGGGTATATCGGCACATTTGACGCACCTGGCATCGCCGTACTCACTGCGTACGGTGTGGAACATTCCATTGCGGCGGGATACACACTCGTACTGCACGTTGCGCTGTGGCTGCCGATCACTTTACTCGGCGCATACTATATGGCGCGCGAGGGCATAGGGTGGAGTGATTCGCTACGTGCCGAAACAAAAGACGTATAATAAATTGACAATCCATATTGCAACCGGGAGGGAACCATGGAAAAGAAAAACACTCATATTCTTCGTCTAGTGGGGCTGATTCTGGGTTCAACGCTGGCGATATCCCTTCTTGTATTGCTCACCAGTTACATTTATCAGTGGGACAAGCCTGTTCAGTTCAGTAACGCGTTCTTTATGGTGGGAGCGTTCATCATTGTTATGGGAGTCCTTTCCGTCACCGGCGGGTTTACCCAACGAGCAAACTTCAACATGATGTATGCCGAAACTGCGGGGCAGGCGAACCAGGCTGAACGGAACCAACGCTGGGCGGCAGAGATCACTCAACGATATGGCACAATGATCATCCTGCTAATCACCGGTTTGCTGCTTATTGGCATAGCCGTGGCTATTGGTCAATTCTTGATTCAGTAAGAACAATATCCTTCTTGAGAACAAGGCGGTGATCCCGCCTTGTAGTGTTTATTCCATTGCACGCCACAAGCGATAATTTGAATCAGTTATACTTGTTATACAACTTAGATTCAAGTTCGAAGTGCAACTTTGAAGGTCGTCAAAAGAGGTAAGCTGATGATAGGATAGCACTCTGTAGACGGCCAAGTCAAAGGAGCGCTATGAGAATCTACCAACAACTTACCTCGGAACAAAGATACCAGATTTCTGCGTTGAAGAGAATGGGACACAGTCAAACGGAAATCGCCCAGGAACTGGAAGTGCATAAATCCACCATCAGTCGAGAAGTGTCCAGAAATACTGGGGAACGCGGTTATCGTCCGAAACAAGCCAATGAAAAAGCCTGTGAAAGACGAGCAAAGGCTGCACACCAAGGTCGTATTTCGGCAGAGACCTGGAATGTGGTGGAAGAGAAATTGTGCCAGGATTGGAGTCCCGAACAAGTTTCGGGGTGGCTGGAAAAACATCAGGAAATACGAATTAGTCATGAGTGGATCTATCAATATGTTCTGGTTGATCAACAAACCGGTGGCAAGCTTTATACCCACCTGCGGCAACACGCTAAACGCCGCAAACGCTATGGCAGGTATGATCGGCGTGGAAAACTGCCCAATCGGGTCAGTATTGAAGAGCGTCCGCAGATTGTAGAGCGACGCCAACGTCTGGGCGACTGGGAAATCGACACCTTGGTTGGCCAGGGACACCGCGGTGCTCTGGTCAGCCTGGTCGAACGGAAATCTCGCTATACCTTGTTACAGCCCGTGACCCAACGGCTTGCCAATTTGGTGGCTGACGCTACGATCTCATTATTGCATCCGTTCGCTGACCTCGTCCACACCATCACAGGCGACAACGGCAAAGAATTTGCGGACCACGTCCGCATTGCTCAAGCCCTGAAAGCCAACTTTTATTTTGCTCATCCCTATTCGGCTTGGGAGCGCGGCACCAATGAAAACACGAATGGTCTGGTTCGCCAGTATTTTCCAAAGAGAACTGACTTCTCAAAGGTGACATTGTCTGAAACAATGACTGCTGTAGATCGACTCAACCATCGCCCAAGAAAGTGTCTTGACTTCAAGTCACCTTTTGAAGTATTCTTCCATCCGTCTGTTGCACTTCAATGTTGAATCCAAGCTGTTAAGCTGACATCGAAATCAAATAATGAGGCTCGACCGGTTACCCGTTATCTAGCGCCATTATTTTACATGTGGAAGCAGAGGAAAAATGAACAAACAGATTCGGAAAATCGTTACAGCAATAATTTTGGCTTTCACATTATTGATTCAACTCCCAATGTCAGCCGACTCTCAAGCGGAAGACGCGGCACATGTAGATCCTAAAGCCCAAATCGAGGGAACAACAAGCAGTATTCAGCTATCACAAAACTGGCTG
>JANMSY010000646.1:0-3522 GCA_031389865.1 Anaerolineales bacterium
GCTATTCTCCTGGCTTCCTCTTCACGTTTCTTCTGCCAGTCTGCCAGGGTCGCACCCAGCAAGGCGGTGGCTGCCGCTCCCCACAGAATATTCCCATTTTGTTGATTTGAGATCGGTGCGGCAGCCACCGCCTTGCTGGGTGCGACCCTGGCAGACTGGCAGAAGAAACGTGAAGAGGAAGCCAGGAGAATAGCGGAGTTGGAAGCCAGAAAGGCAGCCAATGTGGGACGACCGAACATCAAGGCGATCCGTCAGGCGCAAAAGGATCAGGATGCCGCGGTCCGCGCCAGATGGGCGGCGCAAGCGCAGGCGAAACAACATGTGGCAGCTGTTGAATCCAAATTAGCCAGAGAAGATGCTGCCGAAGAGGCAAGGTATGTGGCGGCTCAAAAGGCAAAGGAGCAAGCCGCCTTCGATCACCGCATGAGCGAGCATGATGGGGATCAGGCTCTCGTCAATGCGTGGAAGGCGCAACAGGAAAAACAACCTGCGGCAGCGAAGGTCCAAGCCATGCCGGTCAAAGATGATGATCCGCCAAAGTGGTGGGAGAAAATTGCAAATGCCGCTGGGCAAGCATGGGATGCCACCAAGACAGTTGTAACAAGCGCTTTTAATATGACAAAAAAAGTTGTGACAGATTTTGGTGATCTTGTCATGGAAACAGGGCGATCTCTTTCCAATTCCTTTACTAAAACAGTCGTTCCGGCGTTGCACTCTGCAACTGCGAGTGTTCAAAATGCGCTTACTTCCGTTTGGGATGGTACAAAGAAAGCAGTTAGTGATCTGGCAGGTAATATTAAAGATCTAGGAAATGAGATTGTGACAAGCTTTAAAGAAATGCCAAAACAAATGGTAACTGTTGCCTACAACTCTTATGTATGGGCAGATAAGAAGCTGGATCAGATCTATGATTATCAAGGACCTGTCAACCCGCCCACGGGGATAACTGGTCAGTTATGGTCCGCGCTCCCGGGTGTCTTGCCAGGAAATTACATTCTCAATAACTATCAGGTATCTCAATTTCCTCCCAAGTGGCCTTCGCTCAATGAATGTGTAACTGCAGCGACAATCCAAGACATGAATATGATGCAGGACATACTCGCGTCGAAGTTTGGCATTCCCTCAATTCCACATTCAGATTTAGCATCTTTTACAACCATGTTTGACTCTTTGGGTCCGCGCAATTGGGTCGCGCGCGCCCCAGCTAATATTCCTGTTATCGGGGGGATGCTGTTGCCCCAGCAAGCGGAACGTGTGCTCAACGCACACGGCGATTTATTAAGGGAAAATTATGGATGTGGATACAGTGCACAATTGACTTCGGGCAATACTGTAGACAATTTAATCGCGAATCTTCAAAATGGTTATCCAACATCAATCCATGTTGCGGGTCCCGTCAGTCTTTTCGATCCAATTGGCAACCATTTGGCACTAGTTGGAGGATACCCTCATACAGTAACCTTGGTGGGATATGACGCAACAACGGATACCTGGAAAATTCTTGACCCTATGAAAAACACGACCTATACGGAGTGGGATACTGACCAACTTATGGATAACTGGGGCAGGCAGTTTCTTTTCTATCCTCCCCGTTTTGCAATGACAACATTGATACCAGACACAACCTGTACATTGCCTTCAAGTATTCCTGCTTCGGCGACACCATCTGTCGTAGCTCCAGTTACCACACCATCACCTTCACAGATCACGCAACCGCCTTCAACACAAACACTAACTCCTCCAAGTCCATAATTAGTAAAACGATTAAGGATAAGTACATATGAAACAGGGTCATTCATTTTTTTCGCGAAAGCTTATCGGGTTGAAGTTGATCCCTTTTGTCTGCCTCCTTACAGTTGGAATGATCTGTGTTGGGCTTGTTCCTAAGGAAACGCGCGCACCTGAAAAGTTCCCTGAAACCGACCTTGTGTTTACATCAAGTGGCGGAGTCGGATTTGTCAATGCGGATGGTTCCGAGCTGGCATATCTGGATTTTTCTTCAAAAATACCTGGTGCAACCGCCGGAAGTGAATCTGTAAATATTGCCCGACCTGTTATTACAGGAAATAATCGTGCATTGGTTGCAAAAGTGGATACTACATTCAGTTATGTATACATGACAAATCCTAATCTTTTGGTTCTCTGGCACGCAGGCAAATATCCCATTTATTGCTCTCAATGGGGCAGCCAATATCTGCCGCTATTGGCAAAAGATCAAAATCAAATCCTTATCAATTTTGATCAGAGAATAGAAAGTTACGATTTGGATAGCTGCGGGACAGATGACGAACCGCTGGCTCTATATGAAGAAATATCGGGGATGCCTTCCCCAGACTTGCGGTATATAGTCCGACCTGTTGATCCTTTTGACCGGATTATCGTTATTAGCGATCTTGAGAATGGTGAAGAGAGGACTATTGGTATGGGAGACTATCCTGCCTGGTCTCAGGATAGCGACTGGCTTGCATATACAGGTGAAGATGGAATCTATATTGTAAATGTAGTAAAGAAAACAGACCCGATTCGTGTGCTTATATACCCGAATCCAGTTGGTGAAATACACCCTACTTATTCTGATATTAATCAAATTCCTCCACCAGAACCTTTGTGGTCTCCTGACGGAAAGTGGTTGGTCTATCACCGTTTGACTGCAGATATTAATGGAAGCACACTCCCTGACTATTTCTCGATTTTTAAAGTAAGCATTGAAAGCGGAGAGGAAATCAAAGTTGTGGATCGGGGCATGTATCCCTATTGGCGCTGGCCAGTTGAGAAGCCATAATTCAAATTATGCAAGTGTAAATATCATATGAAAATTGTTGTACTCTTACTTTTTATCATACTTATAAGCTCAATGTGGCAATTCCCATCTGCCACACCAGCGTTTGGAATTGCCTGCCTTCTTTTCAGCCTGGCGGTCGCCATTTCTTCCATTTTCAAGAAGCATGAGCAATCGGAAAATCCGCGACCGAAGATTGTCAAAGATGTACTGATTTTGGTTATCATCCTTTTACTCATTCTTGTGCTCGGTGGTCTGTTGGGGATATATGCAAATCATTACGTTAGCACGCGGTTTGGAGTGTTTGTTGGGGTCATCTCTGCGATGGGGGCAAGTTTTGCAGTGGGCTACCTGGTCAACAAAGGAGTGGGGAAGATATTCAAGGGATGAAAGAGGGCGCAAGACTCTCATCCACCACACCGATCTCAAATCAACAAAACAGCAACATCCTGTGGGGAGCGGCAGCCACAGCCTTGCTGGGTGCGACCCTGGCGGACTGGTAGAAGAAACGCGAAAAGGAGGCCAGGAGAATAGCGGAGTTGGAAGCCAGAAAAGCAGACAATGCGGGACGGCCGAACATCAAGGCCATCCGTGAGGCGCAAAAGGATCAGGATGCCGCGGTCCGCGCCAGATGGGCGGCGCAAGCACAGGCGAAACAACATGTGGCAGTTGTTGAATCCAAGCTGGCGAGAGAAGATGCAGCCGAAGAGGCAAGATTTGCGGCGGCACAAAAGGCAAAGGAG
>JANMSY010000660.1:0-3913 GCA_031389865.1 Anaerolineales bacterium
GGTGCCTATGTCCTGCTTCCCAACGAAGAGAGCCTGAAACAAATGTTGACGGAGGCGCTCTCCGCTTCGACACAGACTGTCGAGCGGCAGGCAATCACCATCGACGTGATGAACGGTACCGCCAACCCAGGCTTCGAAACCCTGGCAACCACGCGTCTCAACCATGCTGGCTACGAAACAAATATCATTCCATCAGACAGGCAGGACTATGCCTATTCGGTTCTGATCGACAGGACTGCTGAGCAGGACCGGTCCATCAGTGACCCGATCCTGAACGTGATGGGACTGTCACAGGGCAGTTTGATTCCATCACCCGACCCAAACGGCGCCGCGCATTATCTTTTGATCCTTGGATACGATTACGAGCCGTGTTTTAGACCCGAGAAGCTGGGGCAGTAGATCATGAGCTGATGCCTTTATACCAATAGAGCCGCCGGGATGGCGGCTCTATTGGTAGAGAATAAGCTTCCAACGGAAACCGTTTCTGGAGCTGGCATCCAATCGCCGCCTCATCCCTGTATTTTTACATGCCTGGCATCATCGGATCCATGATCATATAGTTGCGCATCATGGTCATATCCTCATGCTCCAGGATGTGGCAGTGATACATATACATGCCCATATGAGGTCCGAACGTCATGGCAATTTTTACGCGTTCGCCCGGCCATACCAGGACAGTATCCTTCCAGCCGCTGTCAACGAAGCCTTGATTCACCGTGGCATAGCTGCTCATGGCAGAGGCGGTACGCTGAACCACCTGGAACTGGACATTGTGCATGTGCATGGGATGTGGGATGGGAGAGTTGTTGATCCATTCCCAGGCCATGGTTTCATCGCAGTACACCATCTCATCGTCAGCGCATTCCATCATCTCAAAGACCCGCCCATTGATCGTCCACACCATCATGTTCATATCCAGGGTAAATGGACGCGGGGAAGTGAAGTTGGGAACGTTACCAGCTCCGTAGTGAACGGAAAGAGGAGGCAGCGGCCCCAGAACCGGCTTTGTGGTTGCCTTTCGACCGACATTCACTGTCAGGATATCGAAGGCGGATCCCATTGGCGATCCGGATCCCATTCCCCCGCCTCCGCCCATGCCTCCACCTCCACCACCCATCATGCCGCCACCGGGATTAAATGAAAGGCTGCGCAAAACCACCTGCCTGCGTGCCAGGGATGTGAAGTCAACCCACACATCAACCCGCTCGCCAGGCATTAACATCACATAGTTTCTCGAAGCCACCGCAGGCAGCAAGCCGCCATCCGTGCCGATCACCTGCATCGGCATATTGTTGCTCCAGGCAAGCTTGTATGTACGAGCGTTCGAACCATTAAGAATACGCAGCCTGTACGCCCGTGGTTCAAGCGAAAATACTGTGTTGGGTTTCCCATTTACAAGTATGCGATTTCCCAGATAGCCCCACATATTGTTTGGGTTATAAAGAATTTGATTGCTGCTGTCGAAGTTTCGATCCTGGATGATCACTGGCAGGTCATTGGAACCAGTTCTCGCTCCGGGCACCGCAATTTCCTCCTGCTCATCCCACACGGACAGTAATCCGGCCATTCCCATCGCAACCTGTTCGGCAGTGCGCATGTGTGGATGCGGATGAAACCAGTAGGGTCCTGCGCGGTCGATGATCTCGAACTCATAGACTTTGGTCTCGCCCGGTCCGATTGCCTGCATCGGATGCCCATCGGATGCCTCGGGTACGCGCGGCCCATGTGGATGGATCACGCTATCCTCCGCAAGATCATTGTGGAAATAGATGCGCAGCTTCGTGCCGCTTTTTGCACGGATGATCGGTCCAAGGTAGCTGCCTGGTACGGCCTGTACTGTCACCCCGGAGCCGCTCAACAGTTGTCCCTCATAGCTCCAGACGCGGGTTTGAGACCCAGACAGGATCTGTACCCATTTCTCTTTCGCGGTGATCGCAATCTCCGCATCCGGCATGAATGGTTCCATCTGATTCGATGGACGCTTCATGAAACGCTCAAAGCGGTTGCCCAACAGCAATCCACCAAAGCTCATGCCCGCCAGTTTGAGGAAATCGCGCCGGCTTAGGTTTTGTGTACCCATGTTGTACCTCCATATCAATAGCGCATACCAATTCACAATTTTCGCTTCGTTATCGAGGAAAGGGTGACGCTGTTTTTTGTGGGGAGGAGATTTTCCTCCCCACAATCTGTTACTGGCTATCGCTGGAAATAACCATCCGATAATGTTTTCAGGAATGCCACAAGATAGCCTCGATCGCGGCACGGAAAATGCTTCAGGGTGGCCAGGTTCCGATTCACTTCGGGTTCCGGGAACATCATGCCTCCACACATACCACCCATGCCTCCCCCACCCCTTCCACCCCCCAAGCCCCCCAACCACCCCAGCGAGATGTAAAAGCGGACAATATCATCCAGCGACTTGAAGTATCCATTATGTCCGTAAGCCTTTACAAAATCTGCAGAGGGACGCTTGTCAACATTTCTCAAAGTTGGAACTTTCATTTTGCCCATCTGTTCGGCCGCGCCAGGATCTTGGATGCTCTCGAGATAACCACCCAGACCTGTATCAACCCATGCCATCCCTTCACGGTTATAGGCAGCATTGTCATAGAATGGATTCTCGAGATTTTTGGGCACGCCCAGGTTGTCATACCCATAGTCTGTGAACAACGGATAACCTTTCGAACCCGGCTGCAGCGAGTGGCACGATGCACAATTCGCATACATCGGATCGTTGAACATGGCAAGCCCATATAATTCCGTATCTGTGAGCCCCAGCCTTCGGTATTTTGTGTAATTACCGGTTGTGATCTTTGTGACATCCAAACGCTTGGATTTGGCCTTATCCCAGAACAGATCGAATTTCGAGCTGTATGGGTTTACTTCCCATGAACGTTCGTACGCGGCAATTGATATACCGATCTGGTCGTACACCACAACCGCATTAGCACAATCAAGTACACCCCAGACCTGTGCGAACAATGCGGTGTATGTTCCAGCTTTGACCTTATCGCACAATTCTTCCGGCGATGTAAGTGCCATCTCCAGAGGATTGAGAAAAGGTCCCTTGGCTTGTTCTGCAAGCGGGTCACCCAGGGACGCGCCGGTTGCACGTCCATCCCAGAACATTCCACCCATCCACGCGCCTGATGTCGAATCGAAGCGTAGCAAGCCACTTTCACCTGCATACGCAGCAGCAGGTGGTTTGCGGTTGCCAAACAAAGTTGGGTCGCTTCCCGGATAGACGGCCCCATGGGCGTTGACCGCCGAGTCGGGACCGGTATATCCAACCGCTGGGTCATGGCATGTAGCACATGACTGGTTGCTGTTTTTTGAGAGACTTTGATCGAAGAAAAGATATTTCCCGAGCAATTCAATATTCGTAAGCGAAGGAGCCGCCAGCGCCTGGCCGGATTGAACAAATACAAAGCCTGTTAGCAACATCCCCGCAATCACAAACAGTAAAAAGGTTTTTGTTGTGTTTCTATTCATGCCGATCCCTCGTGTATTCATTTTGTTCCATTCCTTTCGATTAACAGAATGCAGACAGAACGATCTGTCATTTTTATATTACGCAAAAATCCCATTTTTTTGCTCTGGGAAGCGGCCCTCGTTTCCCAGAGCAATTCGTTCATTTCCAACACATTTGCGTATTACAACTATAGGATTAGTGAATCGTAATATTGCCTCCAGTCAAAGCTCCACCTGCCTCGTATCCGTTCAGGGCCGGTATGTAGATGTAAAACGTATCTGGCTGACCAAGTTTGCTCATCTAGCGCTCCTGTCTTTGGCTTACATTCGCCAAGCTTGCGTTGCGATGCAGCGTCTGCCAATATATTGGGGCGGGACGTGCCAGGCGGCCCGTGAGAGCGTGCACCACGCCTAAGGGGATTTGGAAAATTGTTTTTTTAAA
>JANMSY010000693.1:0-9924 GCA_031389865.1 Anaerolineales bacterium
CCCAGCTGGCTTGCAGATATGATCGCCACGTCACTGGCCTTGAATTATGAAGCGAAGCAGAGCCTGTTATTACTGCTGGATGCGCGTGGACGGTTGCAGGCATTAAACAAGATCCTCGCCCAGGAAGTGGACGTGCTCGAACTGGAGGATGAGATCCATTCGCGCGTCCAAAGCGAAGTGGACAAGAGTCAGCGTGAGTTTTATTTGCGTGAGCAGATGCGTCAGATCCAGAATGAACTGGGCGAAGGGGACATTTTTACCCGCGATGCAACTGATCTCAAGAAAAAGGTGGAAGCGGCAAATCTTCCCGATGAAGCAAAACTCGTTGCACTCAAGGAACTGGAACGGCTGAACCAGATGTCGCCCATGGCTCCCGAAGTAGGGATCATTCGCACGTACATTGATTGGATCGTTGAACTGCCGTGGTCAAATGCCACGCCCGATAACCTCGATGTGAAGAATGCCGCCAAAGTTCTGGACCGCGATCATTACGGGCTCAAGAAAGCCAAGGAGCGCATCCTTGAATATATCGCTGTCCGTTCCCTGAAACCCAAAAAGGAACGACAGCCCATCCTTTGTTTTGTTGGGCCTCCAGGCGTGGGTAAAACATCCCTGGGCCGCTCGATTGCCGAGTCGCTGGGACGAAAGTTCGTGCGCGTCTCCCTGGGCGGCGTGCGCGACGAGGCAGAGATCCGCGGGCATCGTCGTACCTATATTGGTGCGTTGCCTGGACGTATCCTCCAGACCATGAAGCGCGCCGGAACGATCAACCCCTTGTTCATGCTGGATGAGATCGACAAATTGTATTCTGATTTCCGCGGCGACCCTGCATCAGCAATGCTGGAAGTGCTTGACCCTGAGCAGAATTATGCCTTCAGCGATCACTATCTTGAAATGCCGTTCGACCTGGCAAAGGTCATGTTTGTTACCACAGCGAATTCGCTCGGAAACATCCCTGCGCCGCTGCTGGATCGCATGGAAGTGATCGAGTTTCCCGGTTATATCGAGGAAGAGAAACTTGAGATTGCCAACCGTTACCTGATCCCGCGTCAGATCGAGGAAAATGGGGTGGAGGAACTCAACCTCGTCTTCGAAGCGGACGCCGTCCGCCGCATCATCCGTGAGTACACGTACGAAGCCGGTGTTCGTAATCTGGAGCGTGAGATCGGGCGCGTCAGCCGCAAGGTGGCGCGTATGAAAGCCGAAGGAAGAAAATATCCCACGATCATCACGGCCGAATCCATTGAGAAATTCCTGGGTCCGCAGCAGGTCTTTCAGACCGAAGCGGAGCTCACAGATGAGGTTGGCGTGGTGACGAGCCTGGCGTGGACCGAGAACGGCGGCGAGATCATGCCGGTGGAAGTCGCTGTGCTGGATGGCAAAGGCGGATTGCAGATGACCGGTCAGATGGGGGATGTGATGCAGGAATCCGGGCAGGCCGCGTTGACCTATATCAAATCGCGCGCTGCGCAGTTGAATATTGACTTTGAAGTTTTTGAGCGCATGGATATCCACGTCCACATGCCGGAAGGTGGCATCCCGAAGGACGGCCCATCTGCCGGGATCACGATGGCGACCGCGGTTGTCTCTGCATTGACGGGACGTCCCGTGTACCGGCATGTCGGCATGACGGGGGAGATCACCCTGCGCGGCCGCATCCTGCCGATCGGTGGCGTGCGTGAAAAAGTGCTGGCTGCCCATCGCGCCGGATTAAAAACGGTGATATTGCCCGAAAAGAATATGAAGGACCTGGTTGATCTTCCGAAGACTGCCAAATCTGAATTGAAGATCATCCCCGTCAAGCACATGGATGAAGTCCTGCAGATCGCACTCCTGCCCAAGGCTGTTATTGAACCTCCACGCCCGAGGCGGCAGCCCAAGGATGAGAATCCCGACGACGGCGAGTAGTCCGAACTCCAGCGTCCCGAAGGTCTCTTTGAAAAATATTTTCGAAGAATCAAACCTTCGGGACGTTTTGTATAAAGTATGCATTTTTATATCAGCCAGCTTCATGGATTGGAGGAGAATCATGCCATCACTTAATGGGAAAGTGGTCATCATCACCGGTGCATCTTCAGGGTTTGGAGCGGCCGCGGCAAAGTTATTCGCCCTGGAGGGGTGCAGGGTTGTCCTTGCCGCCCGCAGGCTGGACAGGCTTAAGGAAATGGCAGATGAGATCCGTGAAACAGGAGGGGATGTCCTGCCTGTTTCGATGGATGTCACACAGCACCAACAGATCCAGGCGATGGTCGAAACCACGATGGCTGCATACGGACGCATTGATGTGTTGTTCAATAACGCGGGTTTCGGCCGCCTCGATTGGTTCGAATCGCTTGATCCCATTAAAGACATCCAGGGACAAATTGCCGTTGACCTGCTCGGCGTGATTTGGACAGCACGAGCTGTGCTGCCTCAAATGTACACACAGCGCAGCGGGCATATCATCAACATGTCTTCCATTGGCGGGTGGGCCGCGCCACCCCTGTATACGGTCTACTCCGCCGCGAAGTTTGGTGTACGCGGATTTACGGAGGCATTGCGCCGTGAAACAACTCCGTTCGGTGTACATGTTTCGGCAGTCTACCCCGGAAGCTCGCCAACCGAATTTCAACGACATATAGGCGAAAACAAAGCCAAAAAACGCTTCACCACGCCCCAGTGGCTGAGGGTGACGCCCGAAGAGGTGGCGCGTGGTGTGGTAGGCCTGGCGAAGCGGCCGCGGCGCAGTCTCTTTATGCCGAAGATCATGGGGCTGTCTGTCTTCCTTAATTCACATTTTCCAGGGATCTCTGATATGGCTCAGGCGAGAACTTTTGCCCCCTATCATGAAGAGGATTTGAAAAAAACAATTACAGGTAAAATTGACGCATAAAACCCAGGTGTAACTATGTGGTTCTGCATCATCGCATTCGATACTTTAGACATTATCGGAAATAGTGTACATACACCGTCCCGAAGGTTATTTTTCGGCTAAGATGGGTGTGGAACAGCAACCTTCGGGACGCTTTTCCTTATTACCGATCGTCATTGATCGGACTCTACACGTCTTCGCAAAAAAGACTCACAGTTTGGATTAGGAGACTCACATGACTCAATCGCGCTTTGACAGGCTTCATGCATCACTTCAGACATCGGACCTGGATGCCGTTATTCTGAATCCCGGCCCCACACTGACGCATCTCAGCGGGTTGCGATTCCACCTAATGGAGCGTCCCGTTGTTTTGTTGTTCGCCAAGGACCAGGTCCCTGCGATTGTGCTGCCTGAACTCGAATTACAGAAGGTCTCGTCCCTGCCCTATGAACTGCAGGTCTTCGCGTACCCGGAAAACCCATCGGAGTGGGGGAACGCGTTTCGCAACGCGACTCAGTCCCTGGGATTGGACGGGAAGCGGATAGGAGTCGAGCCGCGTCAACTCCGTTTGCTGGAATTCCGCTATGTACAGGAGGGTGCGCCGGAAGCGGACTATCCCGATGCAAGCGATATCCTATCCGGGCTGCGGCTGCGCAAGGACAAATTTGAAGTGGATGCCATGCGCCGCGCGGTCACGATCGCGCAGGATTCGTTGGAGGCCACTCTTCCATCGATCAAGATCGGCATGACGGAAAAAGAGGTGTCTTCCGAGCTGGTGACCCAGTTACTCAGGCACGGCTCAGAGCCTGAACTGCCGTTCGCCCCGATCATCTCCGGCGGGCCGAATGCCGCGAACCCTCATGCCTCTCCGAGTGACCGCAGGCTGCAAGCGGGTGACCTGCTGGTCGTGGATTGGGGGGCAGCATATGATGGTTATATCTCTGACCTGACGCGCACCTTTGCAGTGGGAGAGGTGGATGACGAATATAGGAGGATCCATCAGATCGTGCAGGACTCCAATGCTGCCGGCCGCGCGGCGGGAAAACCCGGTGTGCCCTGCGCTGCTGTGGATAGGGCCGCTCGCCATGTGATCGAACAGGCAGGTTATGGCGTGTACTTTACGCATCGCACAGGTCATGGCATTGGCATGGAGGGACACGAAGAACCCTACATGCGCGGTGACAATATGCAGTTGCTCGAACCCGGCATGGCTTTCACGGTTGAACCTGGCATTTATCTCCCGGAGCGCAACGGCGTCCGTATTGAGGACAATGTGGTTATCACCGAAACCGGTGCAGATGTCCTTTCCGATATGCCGCGGGAGATCAGAACGGTTGGATGATGCGTTTCGGTCTAAACAAGGAAAATTACGGCAGATTGGTTTTGATCGCCGCATCCATTTTGATCTGGATGTTGATCCTTGTTTCGTTTAAGTATTACGGATATCAGGAAACGTGGGAGTTATGGAAGGTTCCATCCTGGATGCCTCCCTTCCTTGATTTCCGTCTTATCCCCGGCAGCGCAGAATCGTTTGCACAGGGATACGAGCCCTCGGTTGAGAACCCTTTTGACCCCAACGAAAGGATATTCAATTATCCGGCGTTTTGGCGTCTGTTCTTTTATACAGGGATTACACAGGCTGATACCGTTTGGATCAGCATTTCGATGATCGTATTGTTTTTTATCGGTGTATTTCTTTTCCCAGGGAAACTTTCTGTTGCGGGTGCCATCGGGATGTTACTGGTGATTTTTTCCCCGGCATCCATGCTTCTGTATGAACGCGGAAATGTGGACCTGATAGTATTTTTTATCTGCACAATGATCATCCTTGCGGCGGAGTATTCCACCTATGCTGCTGCTTCACTACTAATCTTTGGTGCGATCGTGAAGTTATTTCCCATCTTTGGAGTTGCTATTTTATTAAAAGAATCGAAACACAAATTCTGGTGGTTATCTGCTGGATGCGTACTGGTATTTCTTGCCTATGTGGCCGCCACATTCAGCAGTGTCAGCGCTTCCTGGAATCGTACCATGCGAGGCGACGGGATATCGTATGGCACAAATGTATTTGTCACCCGGTATGAAGAGGCAATTTCAAGAGTTTTCTCAGCATGGTTTTCCACACGACAGACCGACTTGTTTCTAAGGTATGGACCCTTGGCACTGGCTTTGGCTTTGCTCCTGCTTGTGGTTATCCTGGCACTCAGGAATTCGGAACAACTCGAGATGTCCACCGAGCGGAACGTTGCGGCATTTCGCATGGGCACTTCCATATATGTAGGCACATTTTTGTTGGGAAACAATTTTGATTACCGCCTTGCTTTTCTCATCCTCGTTATGCCGCAACTCTTTGAATGGCTGCAGTCTACAAACAAAATATCTCGTGCTGTTGTGTGGTTTAGCATGCTTGCCATTCTCGTATCCTGCTGGCATTTTTGGATATCCCATATCCCGTTGGTGTCAATTTTCAACTCCACGGCGGATTCGACAAAATTTTGGATCATCATTGATGAAATGTTTAATTGGATGCTGTTTGCGAGTCTTGCTTATCTGCTCTTTGACTCAACCCCTGGCTGGTTTAAGAATCAACTGGGAAGCCTGCTGCCAAAATGGGACCTGGCCCGCTCAATTCAACGATGAACAATGCTGTTTCTCATTTCCCGCGTAACCATTGGCGATGACTTCTTTCTCTCACTCCTCGCGCGTCGCGTAAACGACCGTGTGGTGATCGAATTGGCCATCGACGATGTATCCCGCACAGGTGATGAGCGTCAGGTGGGAGAGGCCGTCAGGTGCTGGCTGTGGTTCAGTGCCAGCAACCGGCCCGGCACCGTAGATCTGTGTCAGCACATCCGGGTCGGAAGACTCCTTGAGAGAGTAGGTCCTGGTCTGGTTGACAATGAAGCGAATGTCTGTGTTGGTATATTTGACGTGGATGATAATCAGGTCACCGGGCTGGAGATCCTGAAGGTCAGCAAAGATCTCAGGCCGTCCGAGCGGATCGTTGACGTGCCCGGCAATCGTGGCCGTGCCTACATCGCCCGGAATGCCACTGCCGCGATACCAGTATGCTGTATGCCAAACGGGATCACCGATCGGACCTTTTGGCGAATCCATCACATTTTCCGATGTGAGTCCGACTCCAAGTATGGGGGCATTGACATTGAGTGACGGAATCAGAAGCTCAAGCGGCACGTCTACAGGCCCAGCCCTTAAGTCGAGGTCTGTATCAACGAGAGGCCCACTGACAAGGACTCTGGGTGTCAGGTGAACTGTTGGTTGAGCTGTGAGTTGAACCACCGGCTGGGCCGATGGTGATGAAATAGGAGTCGGGGGAGGCGCTGGTTGGGCCTCCCCCGACTTGTTGTTTCCACATCCCGCAAGCACTGCCACAAAGATCATAACAATCGCGAGACAGGTGAGCGAGCCGCGACGAGTGAGAATACTCACCGTTCCTACAATAATAATGTTATTGCTTCGGTAAATGGGTGCGGCGGTATGCTCGACCGCCCAAGACCAAAGCTATGACGCTGAAGCCACCGAAGATCACCAGACCCCAGGGGAATCCTTCGTTTCGGATCGGAGCACCACCAGTGTTCGGCAAACTCCTGACTGCAATGTCATCGTCAACGTCAACATCAGGTGTGAATGTGGGCACAGGCGGCGCGACGCAGACCGGGCCGCTTATGGTGTTGTTATTCAAAGTCACTGCACCCGTTTGCGCCAGAACGCGACCGTTCAAGGTTGCGCCGGCTTGCATGTTAATGGACGTGAGCGCGAGAATGTTTCCTATCATTTGGGAGCCTGTACCGATATCACCGGACGACGACTCGAGTCTCCACCACACGTTACATGGGTCACCACCGGTAACAGATGAATTAGCCGATGTTGTGAGCGTTGCCCGGGATTTAAAAATCCAGACGCCTGACCCACTGAGGGTTAAGTTCCCACTCAATAGAAAGGCGTCGGCACAGTAGACACCCGGGCCGAGAGGCGAAAGCGTGGTCAGGTCTACCACGGCCGCAGTGTCGCTGTCACAAGTCTGGTTGAGAAAACCGAATGCAGCGGTGTTATCATTCTGAGCAGTAGTCAGTAAGCCGGGGTTATTTCCCGCGAGACCATCAGGACCAAAGCTATCGACTGCATATATCGTGCCCGCTACCTCCACAGGCGTTAATCCAGCATAATTACCACCGGCGGCTGGACTCAACCCAACATCCCCGGCTATAACAGAGGTAGGAACGTTGGTGACTGCCGTTGCGCCTAGAACCGAAAAGCTCGCCGCTGTACCGAGCGTGGGCGACACGCCGTGATTCGTGAGCGGCCGTGCAGACACGTCGGATGACGGACCTGCCAATGAAAGGGATATAACCAGGATAGTTGAGAGCGTTAGATACTTTAATTTGTACATTTTATTGGGCCTTCTGCCCAAACATCCATCCCCGCGGGCCGCGATCGTGGATGCAGAGCCATTTGGATAGTAAAATATATTCATGACAACCTACTGCGATTACTGCACCTCCCACCCCGGAGATACCTTTAATAAAGTATATCACGATACGCAATATGGGTTTCCATTGAAGGATGACAACCTGCTTTTGAGCGTCTGATCTTGGAAATCAATCAGGCGGGACTTTCATGGATCACGATTTTAAAAAAAGCGGACAATTTCCGTGAGGCATATCATGGTTTCGATATCGCCAAAGTAGCCGGGTATGGCGAGAAGGATGTTACGCGTCTGCTCAACGATGCTGGCATCATTCGCAATAAACTTAAGGTCAATGCTGCGGTCGTCAACGCGCAGAAAACTCTTGAGTTGCAGAAGGAATACGGCTCTTTTCGCGGCTGGCTTGATAAGCACGCGAAGCGTCCACTTACGAAGGATGAATGGACCAGGCTGTTCAAGAAGACGTAGGCGGGGCGTAGGCGGCAGTATATACCGTTAAATAAGGAATAAAGCAACCGAATCGAGGAACACCTATACATATAGGGGTGTTTTTATTGGATGTTCTCATACACGATCATGCCATACAATGAATACATCTGAACTCCTTTATACTATCACTGTCAACAGATTTCTGAAGACCTGGCGCCAAATGGAAAAACTCCGAAGGCATTTTGTTATCTTATCGTCACACTCGCTAGTTTTGTTTCCTCCTCTGGGTCATCAGTGAGACAACCAGAACCGCCAGGTAACTAATGTAAGCGCCGACTTCCGTCAGAGATGGATTGCCGTTGTACCCGACCAGCGCTTTGAGAAGCAACCCCACCTCACTCTTATCGCTCAGAATTCCATTGACATCCCAAACATGCTCGATCACCGAGGGGATGAGACCTGCTGCGTTAAACTCATGAATTCCCAGTCCGACCAGTCCCGCCGCAAAAATAATCAACAGGATATTGGTTGCGCCAAAGAATCCACGCAGGCTGAGTTTCATCGTCGAAGTAAATAACACCCATCCCAAAATCGTCGCCACCAATAGTCCAAGTAACGCGCCCGATAAGGTTGCAATGGACTGGATGTCAGCCTTGCAGCCAGCAGGAATAGCGCCAGCTCAATGCCCTCACGAAACACTGCCAGGAACGCCAATGCAAACAATGCCTTTTGACCATTCCCCAATGTTGCCTGATTGGTTTTTTTTCTCAATTTCATTCTTGAGATTACCGCCATGACTCTGCATCCATAGGATCATCCAGGTGAGCACGCCTGCCGCAAGAAGCATGGCGACTCCTTCAAAAATCTCCTCGCCTTTACCCGCGAATTCCATTCCGGGTAAATTGAGCGCGATCGCAGCAAGGAAGCTCAACAACACCGCCAGACCCACCCCCCGCCAGACAACACCATTTAAGTCCGTGCGCTTTATTTTGAGTAAGACTCCTAATACGATTCCAATAAAGAGGGCGGCTTCCAGCCCTTCCCGAAGCGATAAAAGTAAACTTGCAAGGATTGTATATAAACCTCCAGTTTTTATGGGATCCAATTAGATAATACATTCACAACCAGATCAGGATTTGCGGAGTCATTCGTTTTGAGATGAACCCCAAAGTTATGCGGACCATCCATGCCTTCGTGCATCATGAAGACACTGGATTCAACGATTGTGCTTTCGCCAGGCTTGAGTACCATCGAACCGTTGGTTAATTGAGGAGGTCAGCACCCCTCCAGTACTTCGATATACGGCTCTTCCTTGAAACGCAATGTGCCGTCGCCAGTGTTCGTGACTTTGATGGCAAATGTTTTTTCTACGTCAAATTTCACGTCGCCGTAATCGATCTTTTGTTGATCCACTACGATGGATGGAGTACCGCCACCATCGCCGCCCCGATTGGCAAAGAAGAAAGCGGCAATGATTAGCAGGACGCCGCCAATCGCTACAAGTGACCAGGGGAAACTTTTTCCTTGTTTTTGTCTCTTATTTTTTTTACCCATTGTGTCTCCTTAATTGTGATATTCAAATTGGAATGAATATAGATATGCAGTCAGGTCCCAGATTTGCTCTTCGGTAAAAATCGAGCCCCACATGGGCATTCCCGTCCCCATGCCGCCGCGCAGGATTTTCCCCTGCAACAGCGCGGGACTTGCGCCGAGCATACGTGTCGAGTTGGTGAAATCAACGGGAGATTGCATCATCATATTATCTGCACCTGTCATGGTCTGCATGGATGCTTCACCCGATGCGGCGAGGTTATCTGCAAAGACACCATCGCCCGCACCATTCTCGCCGTGACAAGCCGCGCAGTTTTGGGCATAAAGTTGCTGTCCATTTGCGAGGGATGCTTTTGTTGTATTCGATTGCCAGATGTAAGCAACTACATTCCATCGTTGTATTTCAGTGAGCGACGTGGAACTCAATCCGTCAAATACTTGATAAGGTGAATTTGCGCGATAGTATTCGGGAGACAGGGAGATTGGTAAATTGGCTGCCAACTGCTCCCCACTTAACGATGATGGTGGACTGATGGGTACGAGAGGCGCGTCATGCGGAGCGTCAATGTCGAGGTCGAGAGTCACATACAACGGAACAGAAACAGGTTCAGGGCGCTGACCTGAGCTTGTCGAAGGGTCCGAAGAT
>JANMSY010000703.1:0-10388 GCA_031389865.1 Anaerolineales bacterium
CACCGGGATTGAATCAAAAAAATGGACAAGCACGAACGCGAATCGAAGATCGAGCTCTATGGCAATGGCTATTCGCTTCTGATCGAGACTCTCCAGGACATGCCGCGCGAAATATGGAAGTTCAAGCCCGAGCCCAAAGAGTGGAGCGTTCACGAGATCCTTGTCCATCTCGCAGATTCCGAAGCCAATGCCGCGTTGCGTGCCCGAAAACTGATCGTCGAGCCGGGCGGCACCCTGATGGGATACGACCAGGACAAGTGGACCGTCGAACTGGATTACCACGACCAAAGTTATGAGGACGCATTGGAAATTGTTCGTCTGGTACGCAAGACAACATACGAATTACTCAAGAAGCAACCTGACCAGGTATTTGAACATTCAGCGAAACATCCCGAATATGATGAACCCTATACCTTCGAAAAATGGCTGGATATTTACTCAGGGCATATTCCAGGACATATTGAACAAATTAAGAATAACTACAGAATTTGGCGGGATCAACAGGGATAATTGCTCGCGCTGAGCGGAGGAATAGTGTTCTTCTGTTCCGCAGACGAAGCGCAAGTATATGGAGACGGCATGACTATTCGACACATTTTCGTCATCGGCGCAGGCACAATGGGCAACGGCATCGCACAGGTCGCGGCTGCCTCAGGCTATGACGTCACTTGCATGGACGTCATGCCTGCCGCGCTGGAAAGAGCCAAAGCCGCGATTGCAAAATCCACAAGCAAGCTGCTCGAAAAGGGAACACTCACCGCCGCGCAAAAAGCTGGCACTGACAAGATACGTTATGTCTCATCGTACGACTCCCTCCCCACTGCAGACTTTATCATCGAAGCCGCGACCGAAAACCCCGAACTCAAATTCAAAATCTTCCATTATATGGATGCCAACGAACGCGAAGGCGTGATATTGGCAACTAATACATCTTCCATTTCGATCACAAAGATCGCCGCATCCACCAAACGACCCGATAAGGTGATCGGCATGCACTTCATGAACCCGGTCCCGCTCATGAAGCTCGTGGAAGTGATCAAGGGTCTCGCCACCAGTGAAGAGACTCTCGCCACAACTCTCGAACTATGCAAAGTAATGGGCAAGGAAGCGTGGTCTGCAAATGATTCTCCGGGATTTATTTCCAACCGTATCCTTTGCCCGATGATCAATGAAGCCATTTTTGCCTTGCAGGAGGGAGTCGGCACACCAGAAGCCATTGATGCGGTCATGAAGCTGGGCATGAATCACCCGATGGGCCCACTCACACTGGCGGATTTGATCGGGCTTGATGTAGTGCTATCCATTATGGAAGTGTTGCAGCGTGACCTGGGCGAAGACAAATACCGCCCTGCCCCATTATTGCGAAAGATGGTCGATGCGGGGTATTTAGGGAGGAAATCGGGAAGAGGGTTTTATAACTATTAATGCAGAAAACAAAATTCGATCCGCAGAAACATCATCGAAAGTCAATCCGCATCAAGGGATATGATTATTCATCCGAGGGTGCGTATTATGTGACGATTGTGACGTATCGTCGTGTTCGTTTATTTGGCGAGATCTTGAATGAAGAAATGGCATTAAGTGATTTCGGCAGGATTGTGGATGAATGTTGGCGCGCAATTCCTGAACATTTTCCATTTGTGGAGTTGGGCGCGTATGTTGTGATGCCGAACCATGTGCATGGAATTATTGTTATCGCCAATGGTCGTAGGGGCGCAGCAATGCTGCGCCCCTACGATGACAATTCAAATCCTCATAAAATCAACGTCAAACCTGGTTCCTTGGGCGCAATCGTGCGTTCATACAAATCCGCCGTTTCATATCGCATCCATAAGGAGCACAACGCCACAGGCATCTGGCAAAGAAATTATTACGAACATATAATTCGAGACGAGAAAGATTTGCAAAACAAGACCGATTACATTGAAGCCAACCCATCCTTGTGGGATGAGGACGAGAATAACCCACGGAATGTGCAAATACCGTAGGGGTTCGACACCTGCACTGCGCGCAGGCGCAAGTGTACATCAAACCCCTACAAGGTACCCACCATGCCCCATGACCAACCCTACCTCCAAGCAGAAAAGAAAATAGAAGAAGCCCTGAAATCGGGCGCAACGGAACTTGACCTCAGCAATGAATATAACGCGCCTGATGAAAAGAAACTCACAGAGTTACCTGAGTCTATCGGGAAACTTAGGCAATTAAAGTCGCTCTTATGAATGGGTCAAGCAGATCGCCCCGTATGCCAAATTTGTCATGGGCGTACTTGCCACCGTCGCGCCGATGGTTGCGCCAGCAATCAACATTTTCAAGGATCCCAAAATAACCGAGAGGTGGAAGGATGAATTGGACCTGGCAAAAGCCATCATCGGCAAACTACCTGACGAGATCAAAGCCTCTGACCATTATATGTCTCCCGGCAAAATGCTCAGCGAACCCGAGCATTCCGGCATCCTTGTACTTCACCGCCTGTTGAGTGAGCTAGATCCCACACAAGACCGGCTGGGACTTCATCGCGTCACCACCTACACCGGCGATTATCGCTGGTTGTGCAAACATCACTACGACGCCTGGCAGCCTAATATTCCAGATGTCATTCCATCACACGAGTAACCCCGGATTCGGCGGTCTTGTCCGCGTGATGAACAAACGTCAAGAGTGTATGTGAGTCCATGAACGGTTTGCGGGAGAATATTAAGCTTTTGCTGGGGCGGCGGCTTGAGCACATAAATGTAAAGGCGGCGGACCGGTGAGTCCGCCGCCTTTACCATCTCGCTATTATACCCAGGGCGGTCATTATATCTTCTCCCTACAACGGGAGCAGCGTGCCCAGTCCTTTTTCCCTTGCCTTCTGGAAAATTGTCGGGGCGACTGCCATATCGTCCATCGCCAGGCCGAGGTTAATGGCGAGGGTACGTTCCATTTCATCCTGACGACCGGGTTTGAGACCGGCAACCAGTTCACCCAGGTCCGCGTAGGGATTGGGGGTCTGTCTGAAATATCCTGCAGATTTGTAGTATTGGAACTGGGAGTGGTCGTCCGTGCTGATCCGATCCATTTGCGCAAGCGACTCACCCGTCCAGTAGGAATCGAAGTCCACTGCAGAGCCATACGCGCCGGGGCACAGCCAATCCTTTTCGATGGCGGGAGTTGGATGCTTCAGAATAGGACCCGACGTGACCACCAGATCCGAATCGACCACAGCCTGTTTTGGTTCCTTTACCCCGACGATCTCCAAGCTGAAGCGCTCACTCATCTCGGCGACGAATTTTTCCTGAACGTCGGGGAAGACATCATAGGCATAGACACGCTTGATCGGGAAGAGACAAGCCAGGGCTTCGAGGTTGGTGCGTCCCTGAACACCACAGGCGAGAATTCCCGCGGTCTCAGAATCGGGCCGGGCAAGATATTTTGCGGAAAGTGCAGAGGCTGCTCCAGTACGCATCGCTGTGATCCATGCGCAATCCATGACCGCATACGGAATCCCGGTTTCCACGTCATTCAGGACCATTAATCCGCTGATATAGGGCAGGCCGCGCTTGAAATTCTCCGGATAGCCGCTAACCCATTTGATACCCGCTGATTTCATGGATGGAATATAAGCCGGCATGGCATGGATAAATGCATCGGGCATGGTGTGGATGCCTGGCTTGGGAGGCATTTCAACGTTGCCATTTCCTTTTTCACGGAAGGCAATTTCGAGCAGGTCAATGATCTCCTGCATGGGCAGGTTGACTGTTTCAACATCTGCGCGGGATAAGTATAGAATTTTATGTTCAGACATGGGGTGCTCCTTTGTGAATGTGAAAATAATATAGTGATTTGATGGTTGACACAATATAAAATGTCATCACAAGTCACGACAATATTCACATCTCTGACTACAGAGTCATTGCGCAGCCATCTGCGCGCGGATCGCTTCCCGCGCACAGGACGCCTGTTTTCGCGTCGCGCAGGATTACCTGTCCCCTGCCGAAGAGCGAGCGGTCATAGCCGCGAACCAAATACACATGATGTCCCATGTTTTCCAGGTCAGAAATCACGTCGGAAGGAATTCCTTCTTCCAGTGCGACGTGTCCGCCTGATACTTCCGCGTCAATGCAAAAGCGCGGCAGATCCAGCGCGGACTGTGGATCAAGCCCATCGTCCACCAGTGCAGATAACACCTGCACATGTCCCTGTGGCTGCATGAAACCACCCATGACACCATACGAAGCATATAAAGAACCGTCCTCACGCGTCACCATGGCAGGGATGATCGTGTGATAGGGTCGTTTGCCTGGCTCGAGTACGTTGGGATGAGCCGCGTCAAGGCTGAAGTTATGGCCGCGGTTTTGCAGGGTGAAGCCAAAACCTTTGGGCACAATGCCCGTCCCAAATCCCCAATAGTTGCTGTTGATAAACGAACACGCATTGCCAAATTTATCCGCCACGCTGAGATACACGGTCCCGCAGGATGAAACGGGCGTGCCGCGTTTTTGGTCCACGGTGGCGCGCTTCGTGTCGATCAACGTGCGTCGTTCCGCCGCATATTCCTTCGATAGCAATTCCTTAACGGGTACATTCGAAAACCTGGGATCCGCTACGTACCAGCGTGAGTCCGCGAAGGCGAGGCGCAAGGCTTCGATCATGAGATGCAGGCGTTCGGTCGAAAGAGAGGCGGGCGCGCTCAAATCAAATCCTTCCAGAATATTCAGCGCGATCAACGCCGTGATGCCCTGTCCATTGGGTGGGCATTCATGGACGCGCAATCCGCGATAGGTGACAGAGATCGCCTGTTCCCACGTGGATGTATGCGACGCGAGATCTTCCACCGACATGCATCCGCCCGCCTCTTGAATTACGCTGACAATGGCTTCTGCTATCCTGCCCTCATAAAAAGCTGACCGGCCGCCGCGCGCAACAATTTCGAACGTGCGCGCCAGATTGGGGTTGCGAAATATTTCTTCTGCTTTCGGTGCGCGGCCTTCGATGGTTAGTTCATGTCCATTTGGCGCGGACGTCAACTGATTCTGCGCGCCCCATTTCCATGAATTCGCCGTGATCGGAGCAACAGGGAATCCATCACCCGCGAGTCGGATCGCAGGCGCAAGAATTTGGGAGATCGCAAGTGATCCGTGCTTTTCGATGAGGTCGAACCAGCCCGCGCAGGCACCGGGGACAGTGACGGTATGAGCGTGGAACGGAGGCAGCTCAGTGGAGAAACCATCCTTCTGTAGCCGATCAAGCGTCAGCGCGGCAGGAGCGCGTCCCGATCCATTTAGTGCCGTCACTTGTCTTGTATCCGCCGAATAGAACAACGCGAACATGTCGCCACCGATCCCCGTGGAACCTGGCTCCGTAACATTGAGCGCAGCGGCCGCAGCCACCGCGGCATCTGCAGCATTCCCACCTTTCGCAAGCATTTCAAGTCCTGCAGCAGTGGCCAGAGGCTGGGATGTGGCGACGATGCCATTACGGCCATATACAGGTGAGCGTCGTGAGTTGAAAGAGAAGGTGTCCATCATGATCCGATTGTAGCAAATTTTCCGCCCATGACGCAAACTACGAACTAATTACCCTCTCCACCCTCACCGCCCTCGTGTTGCTGGCCATCCGGATGGCATTCCATGCAGTTCTGGAAGTTGGATATGCCCTCCTCCAAATGTTTGGAACGTACATTGCTTTCATTATGTTCGTGACAGCCGTAACAGGTGTATGTAGTGAAACTGGCTGAATGACAGGTTGCACAGCTCGCGCCATCGCCATGATTTAAGGGGAAGGTGTGCTGGCCGTTGAATTCGGCAGGTGTCCATGCGTTGGTAGTATGGCATGCGGCGCAGTCAATTCCAAATTGACCCAGGTGAAAAGCAGGTTCAGCGTGACAGGCAACACAGGCAGTATCCAAGCCTTGAAATTGTTCATTGATATGGCAGTTTTCGCACGCCACATTCACATGGGCACCCGTCAACGGGAAGGTGCTGCGGCTGTGATCGAAATCGGCATCCTCCCAATCAGATGGGTTATGACACGCGGCACAATCCGTGCCATATTGGCCGTTATGTTCATCATCCTGTTGATGACATGAAAAGCAATCGGTCGGAGTGCCCTGATATACACCATTTTGATGACACGACTCACAACTTACTTCAGCATGTTCTCCTTCCAGTTTAAACGCCGAAAGATTGTGATCGAACTTGGCGGGTGTCCAGCCATCTTCGGTGTGACAGTCCACGCAGTTCGAGCCAAATCGGGCTTCGTGTGGATCATCCTGGCGGTGACATGAATAACAGTCCTGAAGCGTCACCTGAAAATCTCCAAATCCACGCGCATTGAAGTGACACTCCGCACAGGCAAGCCCCATATGCCTGCCCCTGATCTGGAACGAAAAAACATTGTGATCAAAATTCCTGTCAAAGCGATCGACGCCATCGTGACAATCGAGACAGGCTCCTCCAAACGACAGTGTATGCGCCGTCATGTACACCAGATCCATTTGACGATGACAGGCGTCGCATGTATTCGGATCGAACGTGGATACATTGTCCGTGTGGCAATCGTGACATTGGAACGGTCCACGCGCGGCCGTAAGCTGGTGGCCGTTTAAGGAGAATCCCAGCACTTCATGCGGGAAGGCCGCGCCATCCATCTCTGTCAACTGCGCGTCTGCGCCGCGATGTTCGGGGTGACAGTGACGACATCCCAGCTGAGGATTATCGTGCAGCATCGTCCCGTGCATCGAAGCGACATCCCTCATCTGCAGCGAAATATCCGTATGGCAGACAGCACAACGGTCCGCCATGATCGCAGCGTCCCACGGTGCGGTGTGACAGGCTTCGCAATCCCCGGCGATCTCCGCATGAGAGGTTACACCACCCAGAGTTTCCCCGCTTTGTGAATTCAACAGCCCGGGGTTATACATCAAACCACCGCGCGCATATGCGTAACCCGCAATCGTAAATGCCGTGACCAGCGCGGCAATGATCCCTGTGCTTGTGAAACAACCCAAACGATTGGTTCTCATCCTGCTCTCCCCTACTTCATGAGCGTTGCATAATACAACGCCGCGCCGATATGCACAAACGCAGATACAAACAACGCCATGCCGATCGGGATATGGACCGTATGCCAGAGCGCCATCAATCGGCGCGCCTGTTTGAGAGCCTCCTGTGAAAGGGTCCCCTCGATTTCGAGTCCATCCATCGTGCGCGGGATGCGGGTAAAAATGTAGCGACCAATGAATCCACTAACGACAATGATGACGGTGAACAGAGTCGTGACCCCCGCCAGCCCGTTGAACTTCCAGGATGTATGCAGCAAAGCCATGTAGGGACCGACAAGACCGGTGAAGATATGGAACTGGAGCCAGTTGGACATCCTCCCCCACTTCACACTTCGGCTTCTTTTGCGAAGACTGTACAGCACTTCCGTCATGAGCATGAAAACAAACCCGAGGATGCCGATGCCATGACCAAATAATTCAGTGGCAGGCGGTATCTCGCGTGTGAAAACGACGATAAAACCATACAACCCCGTGATCATGATCATCGCCAGAAATGCCAGCCAGAGTTCCCTGTTCCCACGAAGCATATGCTCTCCTGAAAATCGCCGTATTGCCTATCTGTGGCTCGTCCAAAACTCGGCGATCACATCCCCTACTTTCGCGTTTGGCTCCAGCAGCCGTTCGCGGATCGGCGAAATATCCACGTTCCCAGAGATGATCTTTTCAAGCGGCAGCGAAAGTTTTTGGTCACCCATCACGATCGCGCCCAGGAGCGTCTTCTGACCCACCATCACACGGACACGATTCACATCAAAGCCAGACTGTGCAGCGATGGACTCAGGCAGTTGACGCCACGTTTCACTGTCACCGCGGGCAATGCCCACAATATCGGCGTCGCGGCCGCGTCCCACCTGACCAATGATCGTTGTCGTGAGGCCGGCCAGCCGCGTCACATTAAACGGCGCAGACTTCACGTAGGCGGTTCGTATTCCAGCCATGTTCAACCCTGCAGTATGTCCCTGCTGGCGCGCAGGATCCCACAAGCTGTCCAGGATGGAACGTCCACTCATCGGGTCGTATGCCTGGGCAACGTCGCCCGCCGCAAAAATATCGGCATCATTCGTCTGCAAATCTTCATTGACGAGGATGCCGCGGTCAACCGCCAGATTTGCCTGCTTCGCCAGCTCGGTTCGCGGACGGATGCCGATGGCGTATGCGACCAGGTCACATTTCAGCATCCCGCCGTTCAACAAGCGGACTCCGTTGACACGGCCGTTCCTCCCCATGATTTCGATCACTTCGGCATGGTACCGCAGCGTCACGCCTTCGTGCTGCAAGCGCGCCTCGATGATCTTTGACTCCTGCTCATCAAGAACATTGCTCCAGTAGCGATCTCCGCGCAACAGGTAATGGACCTTCATGCCGCGCGAACGCAGACCCTCGGCGAGTTCGAGCGCGGTGATGCCGCCACCGACAACAACGGCTGTCCTGCCGCGGCGGGCCTGTTTCAGAATGCGCTTTGCATCATCCATGTGATCGAGCTTGAGTACCCCCTCCAAATTGGCACCGGGGACTTGCAAAGGCAAAGCCTGGGCCCCCACTGCGATCAATAATTTATCGTACGGGAGATTCGTTTGGGTATCGAGTTCAAGCAGATGGGCTTCGCGTTGGATACTGACTACACGCCCCTTTACATAGCGGAAATTCATCCCCCGGTAATCATCCGCTGTGCGTGGATACAAAGCCTTATCGTGCAATTCGCCCGTCAGGTAATAGGCCAGACCAGGGCGTGAGTAGAATCCGTGTGGGTCATCGCCGATCATGACGATCTCTACCTCATCCCCTCCCCGAACAGGAGAGGGCTGTACAGAACGGATAGCCTCAATGGCAGCGATCCCGGCAACCCCCGAGCCAACGATCACATATTTCATGGTTCCCCTCTTGTAAACAGATCCGTTTGCTCAAAGCGTAGAACCCCGCGTGGGCAGCGGACAATGCATTCTCCGCACGTCAGACACTGGCTGTGCCTGACCGGTTCACCGCGCCATGCATGCGCGCGCACATCAATCCCGACCGGGCAGTTGTAGGTACAAATCCCACACTGCACACAACGCGCTGGGTCCGATACCACCTGTCCCGCCGCCAGGGCTGTATGTTTATCAGCGTCACGCTTGAAGAGTTTCAGAAATCCCATTTTTTAACAGTCGCCCAATCAGGAAAAAAGTTACGGTTATCCATTTCATTATAGGCAATTGGAGTATGACAGAAGTCATGATTATGTAATAAGTTGAGTACCCTCCTCAAATTCCCATAAAGACTGCCAATCACTATTTTTACATCCTTGTGAAGTAGGGCAGGTGCCCGCCGGGTGGAGGGGGTATGCAAAAAAACAGAGCTGCTTCACAGCAGCTCTGTTTCGTTCGCCAAACTTTAGCAAGCAGCCGACGCTTACGCCACCGGCACTACGTTTGCGGCCTGCAAACCTTTGGGGCCATCCTCCACGGAAAACTCCACCTTCTGTTCAGCTTCCAGTTTGCGGTAGCCATCGGACTGAATGGCACTGAAGTGGACAAACACATCCTCGCCCCCATCACGGCCAATGAAGCCATAGCCTTTTGTGGCATTGAACCACTTGACGGTTCCAACATAGCGTTCTGACATCTTACTTTTCTCCTGCTGGGAATAAAATTTATGCCCAGTCACCTTGCGCTTTCACACCTGCCTGATTTGCTGAGCAAATCACGGGCGGTGCTGGGGAAGGCGAACCGGGCACGACGCACGCAAGGTTATCATGTCTATTAAGTGATGTCAAGACCGCTTTTGTTTTTCTTCGAAATGGACGCGTAACGGGATGCAAAGTGGAACCAGGGCGGCGACCACTTCACCTGCGGCACGCCATTACGGATAATCTTCCGCAACTCTCCCGCACCCTCGAACGGCTCCAGCCGCATCAGCGACCTCCCCACCTCAAACGCCGCGTGCGCATCCGACCCGACCGTGCCCGGGATATCATGCCTCTCCGCAAACCGACGCGCGTCGCGGTTGAAACTGGGGAACATGCAACGCGAGTTATAGACCTCGATCGCGTCCACGAGCGGCAGGATCTCAAGCAGGTCGGCTTCGCGCCAGCCGCCGGAACGCATTTTATCAAATGGGTGTGACACGCTGATGAATGCCTCCTGCTCTCGCAAGCGGCGAATGGTCTCCTGCGGCGTCAGGCCCCATGGGATCTCCTCCGTCACGAACGACGCCAGGATCTCACCCTGAGTCGTCATGATCTCCTCTCCTACGATCACCAGTTGCGGGTCTACCGCCTGAGCCGCCCGCGCGCCCGCAATCGTCTTGTGGTCAGTGATCACGAGACGGTCGATCCTCTTGCTCCGCGCCGCGGCCACGAGATCCG
>JANMSY010000033.1:0-11395 GCA_031389865.1 Anaerolineales bacterium
ATTCATCGATGTTCAACGTTTCGGCGCGGCGCATAGGGTCAATGTTTGCACTGTTCAGCAGATCCGCCGCGTTGACAGGCGAAATGTGCAGCCCTGATGATAAGGCATTGCGCAGGGTTTTCCGTTTTTGGCTGAATCCAGCTTTGGATAGTTTGAAAAAGGTTGCAAGCAATTCGTTGGGGATCAGCGGCGCGGGGTAAATATCGATACACAATACTGAGGAGTCTACACTTGGCGGAGGGAAGAACGCCTCGGCAGCGATCTCTGCAGCGATGTGCGGTTTGCCATATACCTGCACACTTAATGCCAGCAGACTCAGATCGCCAGGTTTTTCACAGATGCGCTTCGCCACTTCTTTTTGAATGGTCAGCACAATTCGCCGCGGTTTTGATTCACTTTCCAGCAGGTGACGGATCAATGCTGAGGTGATGTAATACGGGATATTTGCTGCAACAACATAATCCTGTTCGTGGACCAGGTCGTTTGGTGAAAGTTCCAATATATCGCCGTGAATTAAGCGGACATTGGAATAGGACGCAAGAACCGATTTCAATGGCGGGAGCAGGTGCTGGTCCAGTTCGACCGCAACCACCTCTTTTGCCACGGCTGCCAGATAGCGCGTCAAACTTCCGAGACCGGGGCCAATCTCCAACACGGTATCCGTCGGTTGGATCTCCGCCGTCGAGACGATCGCCTCAAGCGCCATCGGATCCTCCAAAAAGTTTTGCCCCAAACCTTTGTGCGGACGAAGGCCATATTTCTTTAGCAGGTGCGCGGCGTTGAGTGGTGGGATTTCATTCATGGGCAGAACGGTATTCCTTCTTCCTCTGTATTTTCAGGCGTGCCGCTCACGGGGGGCCAGGTGCCTTCGTTGAACTGGGCGATGTACTGACGAAGTATCTCGAAGTCCACCTCCCAAATGAAAACTCTTCCCTTGAAGACCGGGTCGTATATGCGTGTTCCCTTGAAAAGCTCCTCAGGAAAACTGGCGAAGACAATATTGCCCGATGGTATCTGCGGGCCGAGACAGGCGAGTTGACCCAATTGCGCCGGGCTGAGATCGGTTTGAATGGCGCCCTGAAACGACTGGATCAATTCGGGGATATCCGTAACGACCTGCGGGCTGGTCAGTTTGTCCCGCAGGGCACACAGGACGCGGTTTTGATTGTCTGCGCGGGCAAATGTGCCCGAGATGCGGATGCGCGCCAGTGTGAGGGCGCGTGTTCCATCCAGATGATGTGTGCCTGAATTGAACAAAAGGCGTTTATTTGTGTCGTCCGCGGTCCTGCCATCCACGGCTTCAGGCAGATACACGTCAATGCCGTCCACTGCATTGACCATCTTTTCGAATGTCCTCATATTGACAGCCGCGTAATGATCGATGTCAGTCCCAAAGTTCAGCGTCAGAGTGCGGGCAAGCAAGCCGGGTCCCTGGGCCGGGTCGTCTGTGTATCCGAAGCCGCGGTTACCGTAGAGATATGCCTGATTTAATCGTTCGTGATCCTGTCCGTTTATGTTATCGGCAATGTCTGGAATCTCAACCCATAGATCACGCGGAAATTCGAGAACAGTTACTTTCGGGTTGACAAAGTCCACGCGCACGAGTCGGATTACATCGGCAAGCCCGTAGTTGTAGTGATCCCCGCGGGCGTCCGTGCCCACTGCAAGAATGTTCATCACTGGCGGCCCGCCACAAATGCCGGTGACCGGAGTACTTATCGGGGACGGAGAGGTGGGCGAAACGGAGACCATTTCAGGCGTGGAAGTCATCGTCCCGGAAGGGGAGAGCGTGCCCGTCAAACTGGGATTCGGAGTCCATGTGGCTGGCAACTGCAGCGGCATCGCGGTCGAGAGCTGCAATGAGGGGCCAAGGGGTCTCTGCCATGCACCACGATAAAGCCAGATCACGAGCATAAGCAGGGCGCATGCAATGACTGAAAGAAGAGAGAATATTATTTTTTGAGCGATGCTCATAAATTACTCGAGGACATGGATCACGTTTGGCGGCACGGGCGTCAGAAAATAGACCGTGACCCATGAACTCCATTGTTGCCAGTCGCTATCGCTGTAGCCGAGATCGATCCATGGTTTTCCCGTGCAGCCTCCACACACATCTTCCACCGTGGCATAGCCATACCCTGGAATGAAAAGCGGCTGGCCGCCCATCGCCAGATACCAGCTATAGCGCATTCCTACCATGCCTTTTTTCAAACTCTTCCCGCTGGATGTGCCCGTATAACAACGGTCGACACCCGAACGACATGGCGAATATGATGTGGCATACATTTGTAGCGCGCGCCAGTACTCGATCTCCACGCCATCGACTACCGCAGTTTTGATCTCAACTTTCGTGCCATAACCCAGAATGCGCATCTTTGGTGGTCGCACCACTGTCTCGTTTTCAGTCACACGCGAGATCTCGTTCCCATCTTCATACCGAATGCGGATGCGCTGTACAGTGAGCCCGGTTTCGCCGGGCTGGATGATCTGTGTCTGATCGAGCGGCACATCTGCCGAGGCCTGCAAATCACTATCAAACGGGATGGGTTTTTGCGCGAGCACCACCGATTCGCTGACTCGCATGACGCGGATCTGCCCATCGGATGGAAGCGCCTCATTCTCAGCCGGGAGGCTGTAGTCGAGCCCAAGCAGCGGAATCTCAGCCTCAGCCAATGCCTCGCCAACCGTCCGTGCGGATGAGTTGATTTGTATGCTTTTTCCGTTGCTGGTTACGGCGATTTCACGGGAAGGTGTAATGGTGATTAGAGAATTAGATACTTGGAGACTGGAAACTGGTGTATTGACAGGTGGATCTACCTCATCTCCTGCGCGTAGCCACACCGGTACTTCATCCAAGACCTCGCCAACCGTAAACGCAGCCGATTGGAGAACCTGCTGCCTGCTATCAGGTGCGACGAGAGTCAAACGTATCGCGCGGCGGAGTTGAAGAGTAATTGGGTAATTGGTAACTCGTTCATTGAGGTCGACAGGAAGTCCATTGACGAGGACGCGGTCGTTGGCATTCAGAGCGATTCCTGCCTGCGTTAATAAGGCAGCCGGAACACGTTCGTCCGTTTGGAGGCTGATAACTTGATCATTGTCAATGATGATGACAGTGGAGGGAGTAGTTGGCTGGCAGGAAATGAAGAGGAAGGCGAAAAGCAATGCCAGCCATCGATTTAATGTCATATCTTAATTATAAGCTACCCAACCTCATGCACCAACCAGACGTTTGGCTCGATATAAACGCCCCTATCCTGTTCAATATTCATTTCCATCGGGTTCAGCGCGCCGGGGATAATAAATGTCCCACTTTGAGGAAATTTCATTCCAGTCCATTCCTCCCACTCGGCCCGGGTACCGCGGATGATCATCGCCTGGTGACAGGGCTTAATAATCCTTGCTCCCATCCGCACATGGACTCTCAGCCAGGCATCAGACGGCAGGCCCTCGTCGTTCGTCCATTTGATGTAATCGTCAATACTGGTCAGCGGATACTTGCTCTTCTGGCTGGGTCGTACCGGCGCAACGAGATGCTTGAAACCTTTGGATTTCGCAATTTCGCGCATCGCTTCCACCATCTTCGCACTCAATCTCTGGCTCTGGTACTCTGGATGAATGGCGATTTGAATCGCAGATTGGATGTTCGGCGTTACGTTATTCCTGTGTCCTTCCACTGCCTGGACGAAAACCCAGTCCCAGCCGCCTTCCGGAAGCTCCGAGAGGTCGTTATCCCAGTGGAAAGGCAGGCTGTTGCCCATGGCCGCCATGCGGTCCGTTTCGGTGTCGAGCAGGGCAAATTGATAATCTGCAAAACGATCAAATAGCTCATGCCAATTCTCATTTGCAATGGGATCATTCAGCATGAATTCGGGCCAGGAAGCATTTGAAATTTCACCGGCGCGTTTGCGGTAGTCATCCAGGTCGTTGGGAGTGATAATCGTATAGCGGGACCTGTTCATGAGCTTGCCAGTTCCTTTGTAATACGGATGAGCTGGAGGGCATTGCTGTACAAATCGGAATTCCCTGAGTCGTGTTGATGTGGATCGAGAGATTGTTCAATCACCTGACTCCAGGGCTCACCGAGCTTACTCTGCACCCAGCGCGCAGCGACCGGCTTGGAAACAACCGTGCCTTTCTCCAGGCTATACAAGGCGCGGCACATCGTCAGGATCGCAAAGGCGTGGTATGCACTCCCGTGCTTTCTCAGCCAGGTTGGATCTTCAAGCATGGGGAACCACCACTCCTGTAATACTCCCTTTACAGCCTTTCGAATATCGGCGGGACTTAATGGATCGATCAGGCTTTTCGGATCAGGACCCGCGAGGACAATTCCCTGCTCCCGAATGATGTGACGTTGAATGATCCAGTCGCTGCCGCGTTTATCCAGGTAGAACCTATTTTCGTTGACAGTTGGACATGGGGCGCTGCGCGGGCTATGCCGGCGGATGTCCCGTTTGGGGATGTAGGACCCCTCCAGTTTTGCAGCCCATTTCAGCCCGCTCTTCCAAATGCGGTGGTGCATGGTTTCAAGGTCAGCGATTGTCTTGTCCGAGAGTGAACTGGTGGTGACAACAAGAAAGTCAATGTCACTGGTCTCAAGATTGAAATCCCCAGTGACGAGGGAGCCGTAGAGATACATGCCAACAATCTGGTTGCCCAAAACCTGAGTCGCGCTGGAAAGTACTAAATTGAGTACCTTATTTATTTCCGGGTATTTTGTTGGGTGATTAAGAAGCAAAGGTAGACCTTTCGTTTTTCATTGTTGAATGACTTCACAGTCCTGGACTCATGCAGTGTGGTTCCTGATCTGCCTGCTATATTTGAGCGCGTACCGGATCAGTTCCAATGTTTCGTTTATATCATCAAGTTTTGCATCCACACCGGGAGTTTGTCGGCCCAGCCAGGCCCGTTCGATCAACCCTGTCCATTTCTCATCCAAATTCTCTTTTGCCCAATTTGCAGCGAAGGGCTTGGATACGATCCCGCCATGCTTCATTGTGTAGAGCATCCGGCAAAGGGACAAGACAAAAAAGGACTGATAACCGCGCTTGTTGATCTGAGCTGGGTCATCCAGAATCGGGCTGGCCCACAATGGTAGCACATCTACAACCGCCTGGCGTAATTCATTTGGAGAAATGGGATCCAGTAGAGTCTTCACTTCGGGCCCAGCCACCACAATCCCGCGTTCACGCAGGATATGGCGCTGGATGATCCAATCCTGAGCATGCATCATCATGTGAAGTTTTTCGCCGCTGCCTCTATCCAGATGTGGATGAATAGTGCTGCCTCCATCAAATCGCTGCAGGGGGATGCGTGGGATATAAGAGACTTCCAGCTGGTTTGCCCAGGGGGAATCGATGTGGCTAAGCCGTCCATGCATCTCCTGCAAAGACGAAAACATGGTACTCGAAATTTCTGCAGCTGTGACAATGAGTACATCGATGTCACTATGTCCGTCAAAGTCACCGTTTGCCAGTGAGCCGAAGAGGTACATGCCAAGGAAATGATTCTCGAGTATCTCCTTCACGCTGGAAAGAAGTACATCAAGGATCTCGTTGACATCAGGGTAGGGTGTGGGTGAGATCGTTTTCATGTTTGGCTCCAGCAACCGCACTTCGACTGCGGGACTGGAGACCGCAGTCCCTCCGCTCCGCGCGAGAAGTTGTTTACCATTTCTCGATTTTCCCATCTTTGATATTCCAGACATCGGAGGCAACGCGTTCAATGAAGTAGCGGTCATGGACCACGGTGAGGATGGTTCCCTTGAAATTGGCAAGAGCATCCTCAAAGCGCGCCCGGGATGGGATATCCAGGTGGTTGATCGGTTCATCCAGCAGCAGGAAGGTGCAACCCTGTGCAACCAGCAGGCCAAGCTGCAGGCGGGCGCGTTCACCAAAGGAAAGTGCGGATGTGGGCCGAAGCGCGTCGTCTCCTTTGAAGAGGAAATAATGCAGGAAGTTGCGCGCCTCCGTTTCATTGAACGGTGCAACGCTGCGGACAGACTGCAGCGAGTTTTGGTGTGGATGGAGCAATTCCTGCTCCTGTGTCATATATCCAGGCTTGACGGTCATGCCCAGCCTCAAGCTGCCAGCCAGTGGACTCAGCTTTCCGGCGATGGTGCGGATCAGGGTGGTCGTGCCTGTGCCATTCGGGCCTGTCAGCGCGATGCGTTGTCCCGCGCGGATGTGAAGGTTCAAATCCGTCAGCAATGGCTGGTCATACCCGACCGATAATGCCTCTGTGATCAACACATCCTTCGATTGATGTGCGGCCGCGCCGAAATCCAGCTTCATCTGCCAGTTCTGTTTCGGCTTTTCAATGCGTTCCTCACTCAGTATTTTTTTAATGCGCGCTTCGATGTGCTTGGCATGTCCGGTCACGTTTTTGGTGGAGCGATTGCCGAAGAAACCTTTGGCAAATTTATCACCGCCATCTGCCTTGCCACCTTTTTTCATTACGGTTAACCCGCGGATGTGAGCTGCCGCGCTCCGCAGCTGGGCGATCTCATCCTGTTGGTCCTGGAAGGCCTGGGCCTGCTTTTCGCGCTCGGTCAGTTTTTGTTCGAGATAATCTCCATAGTTGCCCACGTACGATTTGATGTTGTGGGTGGACGGGTCGAGTTCCAGAATGGAACTGACCGTGTGGTCCAGGAAGGCGCGGTCATGCGAGACGATCAATACCGCACCTCGGAAGCGATTCAGCCAGTCTTCCAGCCATTCCAGCATTTCGATGTCAAGATGGTTGGTCGGTTCGTCGAGCAACAATAGATGCGGATCTTGAAAGAGAACACGAGCCAGCATGAGCCTTGTCTTTTGCCCGCCGCTGAGATGGACAACAGGTGTGTCGAGGGAAATATCTGCGAGACCCAGCGGCCCCAACAGATTGGAAAGCGGAGAATCGAGAGACGACAGGTGGGCTAGAGTGGAGTCGTATTTCTGTTGGGCGATGGAGTCAGCGGGGTTGGACGCCAGTGCCGATGCGAGGGACGCGATCTCCGTTTCGAGGTCCGCCTGTGAAACGGTATCCGGCCGAAACGTAGTCTCAAGCGTTTGCCCAGGCTCAAAATCCATGCCCTGGGCAAGATATCCTATTCGCAGGTTGGGGCGCGTTGAAGCCACGATCCCAGAATCGGGCTGTTCATATCCAGCAAGGATGCGCATGAGAGTGGTCTTGCCACAGCCGTTGGGGCCGATCAGGCCAACGCGCTCGTCGTTGCTGAGGCTGAAAGAGATATCCTGTACTATGGGCTGGATGCCGTATGTTTTGTGGACGTGGTGTGCGGTAAGCATAGAACTCCTGTAGTGTCATCCCCTGCTGGGACTTAAAACGAAAACCGAGGGCACGCCCTCGGCTGGAATCAAAAATTACAGCGGGTTGTTGCCCTAAAAAACGTCTGGACTACAGGATATCAGTCATTCGCTACGCTCCTACTCATTACGGAGCGCGTATTATATCACCGCTTTTATCGTTATACCGGGTAGGCAAATCCCATACGTTGTGTGGGCTCTCCCCGTGTTGAAAACAGGGCAGAAGGCCCGTATCGTTTGAGGATGCTATGCGGAATCAGGTGAGATTCTGAGAGAGGTTACGGACTAGCGTTCGTGCAATGTTATATATGAAATCCCCATTCAAAAAATTACTAGCAGGTGCAGGGGCTGGGTTGGCCGCAACGGCTCCCATGACGGCTTTTATGCAAGCGGCGTGGCAATTTCTGCCCACATATGAAAAACAGCCGCTCCCGCCCCGCACTATCACGCGTAAATTGGGGAGGGAGTTGGGCGCTACATGGCCGCGCAGTGAGAAACAGCAGGTGGGTCTGACGCTGTTGTCTCACTTCATCTTTGGCGCGCTGGCGGGTTCGGCATATGGGATGATCGAGGACAGAGTTCCCCTCGCCAGCAGCATAAAGGGATTGCTGGCGGGTCTGGCGGTTTGGACAGGCAGTTACCTGGGCTGGCTTCCTGCTCTGGGAATTTTGCCGCCTGCTACAACACATCCCTGGCGCAGGAACCTGCTGATGATCATTGCCCACATTGTATGGGGGCTCTCTCTGGGTGTACTTGCCCGACAGTTGAACGCGAAAAGACAATATATAGATCCAGACAAGTAGAAGGAGGCTGATATGGAAGTACAAATGGAAAGGCCGCTCTCGCGTCGTGTGAATGTGGGAGCTGCAGAGCGCGGTGTTTCACTTTTGAGCGGGCTGGCTTTGCTGTCGTATATTTTTAAGCGCCGGCCCAGCACCAAAATGAGTGTTCCACTGGTTTTGGAAGCCGGATACATGATGTATCGGGGCGCAACAGGGCACTGTGTGTTCTATAAGATGATGGAAATCAATCGCTCTGAGGAGGGGAACAGGGGTATCGAGGTGCAACGGGCGATCACGGTCAACAAACCCAGGGATGAGATGTACAGGATATGGCGCAATTTTGAGAACCTGCCGCGCTTCATGACACATCTCAAACGTGTGGATGTGGACGAGGCTGGCGGCGGTGATCGCTCACATTGGGTTGCGAAAGCACCGCTTGGAGGTCAGGCAGAATGGGATGCAGAAATTATGGAGGAACGCGAGAATGAATATATAGCCTGGAACTCGCTGCCTGGATCCGTTGTGGATAGCATGGGCAGTGTGGAGTTCTCAGACGCGCCAGGCGGGCGTGGAACCATTATCCGTGTTTCCATGCAGTACAACCCACCTGCAGGTTCGATGGGCGCAGCTATTGCAAAACTTCTGGGCGAGGAACCCGGTCAACAGGTGCGCGACGATCTGCGTCATTTCAAGCAGATGATGGAAACCGGGGAAATCGCTTCCGTGGAAGGACAGCCTTCGGGCAGGAATAACGATTTCGAAAGATCCATCTCCGAAAGACGACGCGAAAAGGATCTGGTCGAGGAAGCGTCCGTCCAATCATTCCCCGCCAGTGATCCCCCGGCGTGGATCTCCGGCAAGAAAAATAAAAGGAGCCTGCCATCATGAAAGCCGTTTGTTGGAATGGTATTACTGATGTACGCGTGGAGGAGGTCCCCGACCCAAAGTTGATCAATCCACGGGATGCAATCATTCAGGTTTCATCCACCGCGATCTGCGGTTCAGACTTGCACCTGTATGATGGATATATCCCGGCCATGAAAAAGGGCGATATCCTCGGGCATGAGTTCATGGGCGAAGTGGTGGAAGTCGGCAGCGGCGTCAAGAACCTAAGCCCGGGTGACCGCGTGGTTGTTCCGTTCCCAATCGCGTGTGGGAACTGTTTTTTCTGCCAGAGCGGGCTTTGGTCTCTCTGTGATAACTCGAATCCGAACGCCTCCCTGGCTGAATCCATGTATGGGCATTCCCCGGCAGGGATATTTGGGTACTCGCACCTGATGGGCGGATATGCGGGTGGACAGGCAGAGTATGTCCGTGTCCCGTTTGCGGATGTCGGTCCGTTCAAGATCGAAAACGGATTCCGCGATGAGCAGGTGCTGTTCCTGACAGATATTTTCCCGACCGGGTACATGGCTGCTGAAATGGCAAATATCCGCCCCGGCGACACAGTCGCGATATGGGGATGCGGCCCCGTGGGTCAATTCGTGATCCAAAGCGCGTGGACGTTCAACCCCGCGCGAGTGATTGCCATTGACCGTTATCCTGAGCGACTCGACATGGCTGAGAAATATGGCCGCGCGGAAGTCATCAACTACGAAGGTACTGATGTGGTTGAGACGCTCAAGCAAATGACAGGCGGCATGGGTCCCGATGTCTGCATCGACGCGGTCGGGATGGAGGCGCACAAGCATGGTCTCGAAGGATATTATGATCGTGCCAAACACGCTGCCCGCATGGAGACTGACCGTCCCTACGTCCTGCGCGAGGCAATCCAGGCCTGTAGAAAAGGTGGGACGGTTTCACTGGCAGGAGCCTACGGAGGCTTCGTAGATACAATTCCCATCGGCGCGGCCTTCAACAAAGGCTTAACCTTCAAAATGGGACAGGCACACGTGCACCGTTACCTGCAGCCGTTATTCGAGATGATCGAAAGCGGTCAGATCGATCCTTCGTTCGTGGTGACGCATATCTTCCCCCTGGAGGAAGCGCCGGATGCCTATGAGATTTTCAAGCACAAGACGGATGGCTGTGTGAAAGTAGTGATGAAGCCATAGGTGGAAAGAGAGTGGCGCTACTGGCGCCACTCTCTTTTTGTCAAACTAGCTTTTCATTTACAAGATTATAGTAACCGCCGCTCGGTGCAGATGCGAGGAGCGGCCTAAACGCAGCGATCATTTCAGGTGGGATATTTTTTACAGAGGCCCGATGTGATTCGACGTCATCCCATACTTCGATCATGGTGAACCTGGTCGGGTCATCATTTGATTGATAAAGCATAACAGACTCGCATCCCTGCGATGATTTGATCATGGGCATGATCGAGACAAGAAAGTCGCGCAAGGCTTCGGTCAATTCCGGTTTTGCCTGTGTTTCACCGATACGAAAAATGCTCATTTTTTACCTCTTAAAAGTAGTGAGATTAATATCTTACAAGTGAAATCCTTGTTTTTTGTACAAGAATTTTTCACTACGAAGGGCACAAAGTGTCACGAAGGTTTTTCCAAATGATTTTCCTTTGTGTTCCTTCGTGACCTTCGTGGTTGAATCCTTTTTGGTTTCGGCTTGTCCGAGTTAGGCCATTCGCGAGGGAAATCTACTGACGCAGTAAACGGGCCGAATTGATCATGATCCCAATATCAGGCAGGGACTGTGCGGCAGCTGCATAGACGGGCGGAAGGATTCCAAATGCTGCCAGTGATAATCCCAATACATTATAAACAGCCGTGAAGGCTAGGTTCATCTTGACCGTGTTCATCGTCCGATGTGCCGTGCGGAAGATCTGTGGAACAAGAGTCCAGTCTTCGCGCATCAAGGCAATGTGAGCAGCTTCAATGGCGATGTCTGTTCCAGCCGCGCCCATGGCGATACCCACATCTGCCTGGGCAAGCGCGGGCGCATCATTGACGCCGTCGCCGATCATCACGACGGTGCGTCCCTTCGATTGATATTCCTTCACGATCTCGATCTTGTTCTCGGGCAGGAGGTTCGCACGATACTGGACACCAATGGCTCCGGCAAGCGCCGATGCCGTTTGTTCATTATCGCCTGTCAACAGTTCAATATGTTTGATGCCAAGCGCTCGCAGCTCCCGGATGGACGCAGGCACCTCCGGTCGGAGGGTATCGGCTGCGGCCAGAATTCCAGCAACCGCTCCGTCTTTGACCAGAAACAATAACGTCTTGCCTTGCCCCTCGAGGGTCTCCGCGATGTCAATGGAATCCGCAGAAGGAACAAGGCGGCGATTGCCCACTTCGATAAAACTGCCATTGACCCTTGCCCGCACTCCCATCCCGGGAATCGACT
>JANMSY010000078.1:0-6130 GCA_031389865.1 Anaerolineales bacterium
GTCTCGGACATGCCTTGGTAGAGACACTTGCACCCACGCCAAGTGCGGTGTGCTTCGGGGCAGCCAACGCCCCTCACGTCGTCCCGACGTCCTTCGGGAGCATAACATTTTATTCGTATCCATCATTGACGTTATTTATCAAGAAATCCGAAAACGAATTCATCCGGATGGAAATAATCGAAGTTGTCAGTCCAAAAACGATAATCAACAGGGATACGAACAAAGTTAAATCCGAACCTGCTTAAAAAGTCCAATGCCCTCTCATCGACTGGTTCAGGTCTTCGATCCGGACTACAGGAAGACATCCACTGGAAATTAAAGCCATAATACTTCGGGATACACAAGACGGATGCCGTGCCTGTCTCAAGCAGATGGGGAGATCAGTGATTTCGCCAGCGCAACTGCCCGGCTGGCATCCGCAGCATAGCCGTCCGCGCCGATGCGACGGGCGAAATCCTCCGTCACCGGCGCACCGCCAACCATCACTTTGACCTTCCCCCGTTTGCCGGCCGCATCCAGGGCATTCAACGTCTCCTGCATCTGCCCCATGGTGGTCGTCAACAGCGCGGAGAGGCCGATCACATCCACATCATCTGCAGCTGCCACAAAAGCTTCCGGGGCGACGTCCACTCCCAGGTCCCGAACCGTAAAGCCTGCGCCCTCGAGCATTATCCCCACCAGGTTCTTACCCATGTCATGAAGATCGCCTTTCACCGTGCCAATGGCAACGAGACCCGCCGCCTGCACGTTGGTCTGTTTCAGGCTTGGCTTCAACTTGGCCAAGCCGGCTTTCATGGCGCGTGCAGAAATCATCATTTCGGGTACATAGCATTCACCCTCCTCGAATTGCCGTCCGACCTCTGCCATGGCTGCGAGCATGCCCTCCTCCAGGATCGTCCTGGGGGGCACGCCGGCCTCAAGGGCGGAAGCCACCGCTGCTTCCACCTGCTCGTGCGTGCCATCCACAATGCCCTGGAAAATTTGCTGCACGATTTCATTCATAAGAGTTTCCTTTTCGTTACCTGACATTATTGGTCGAGGGGCTGAAAGGCATTCAGCCCTACTCAACCAGCGAATCAAGCGCCAGAACCAAGCACATTGAAGAAGTGTTGGAAATAGCGATCAACATCGACCGTCATCGCCACCTGATGCGGCGCGTCGGGACCTCCCGACTGCCAGATCGTTCGCGCTTGTGTCTCTGTGCTGTCGACTTTCACACTACCCAGTTGATAGGCGCATATATGATCATCGAAGATCGTCGCGGCTGCCAGAGGGTCATGGAAAGTGATGGACGGGTAGAACCCCGCAAACCAGATCTCCGCCATATCCAGCACCGGGCGCAGGAGCGGAGCAGTGAACTGCTCGCGCACCTGCGCGGCGGGCATGACTACCTGTTGCGTTATATTCAATCCGAGCGAACGGTGCAAACGGACGGCAGTTCCGTAAGTGATCTCGGACGCTTGCGGGTCGCCGGCGATATTCCATTCGGTTCGTCCTGCCTCAGGCCCAGCCTCATCGAAGTTTCCGCCCATGATCACCAGACCTCCCAACAGGGCTGCAACATCTGGGTGTGCCGAGAATAACAAGCCAGCATTGGTCAGCGGACCCACGGTCAGAAGTGTTACCTCGCCCGGGTGGGATCGGATCGTCTGCGCCAGGAAATCCACGGCCTGGCCCTCTGGAAAATGGACTTTGTGCGGCCACCTGGGCAGCGCGGCGGCTTGCTGGGCAATGGGCTGGCGCTGCTCTCCGCGCATGGGATGGTCGGCGCCCGGGTAGATGGGAATATCCCTGCCGGCTGCCAGGCATAAAACGCTGGCCAGCGAGGCGCGCTTTTCAGCCTCGCCAGTGACCGTGGTGATCCCCAGCAATTCGCAATCTGGATGGGATAGGAGATACGCCAGGCAGACAGCATCGTCAACGTCGGTGCCAATGTCGGTATCGAGTAAGACTTTTGTCATAAAGGACTCCATTGCTTCCGTTTCCTGCAGCGATTATCTACCACAGAAAGTTTCGTGTCATTCTCCCGAAGGATAACAGGGCGATGTGAAGGATCGTACGGAGCGAAGGGCGGCACGCTATTCCGCTACCTGCGGCGCGCGCTGGATCTGTGGATCGGTGAAAATATCCGACTCATCGCGGCTGCGAGTGGAGAATTCAGACACGACCGCTCCCTCATCCCCAGCCTGAAACCAGTGTGGCGTATTCGGATCCAAGGTGTATTGCTCAGCGGGCCGCAGGATGATTTCATGCCAGACGTTGTAGGTATGTTCGCGTCCCTTTGGCGGGCGGCCTTTGGGATCGGGGGTCGACTCACCGGGTACGTACAGGTAGACCTCGCCCCAACGACAACGGAAGGTCTCCTCCTTGCCCGGTTCACCGGCCACGGGCGGATGAAAGTGCTCCGGGCAGGTCTGGCGCGGGAAGAGCACAAGCTCCTTGGCGCAGACGCGTTCAGTGTTCACGTAGACCACCAGCTCCAGACCGGTGTGGCCCAGTTCGTCCAGACCGAAGTCGGCCACCTCAATGTTGGCTGCCTCTTCTGGCGTAATGACAATCCCAGCGCGAGCCAGGTATTCCTTGGCCCGCTGCTGCGCAGCGGCAAACTGTTCTCTACTGATCATATGTGCCTCCTCAATTCATGGCATGAAGATAAGAATGGAAATCAGCTCATCCACTTTCAGGCTGCTCCTTCAGCAGAACAATACTGTAAAGTGGGATATTCCTGAGCGCTATACGGGGCAGATCCCCCAAAACCTCCAGTTCAGCCTGCGGCGGCTCGCCCGGACTGAAGACCTCCACGCTGCTGAAATTTCCCGGCAGGCGCAGGTCGAGATGCAACTCATCCAGTGCTGGAACCTGGTCCTGTTGGGAATTGTAGTCATAACGGAGGATATGAATGGCCACCCCAGCATCGACGCGCTGGAGATTGATGGCGATATCGGCCGGAGTGGACAGGTGTAGCTGCTGCCCCAGCGGGAGCCAGCTCAGATCGAATCCTGCAACCACCTCGACGTGGCGCGTGCCCGGGTGCTCGAGGATCGCTTCCCGCTCAGCGTGCGGTAGATTGGACCCCAGCTCACCGACTACCAACAAACGGCCTTCCTTAGCCAGGAAATCCTGCAGCAGCTGGGACTGGGCAGGGGTCAGGTAACGGCAGTCAGGCAGGATGATGGTGCGATACTGGAGCAGTGTTTCCGGTGTTAAAGTGTCAGGTCTCAGGTCACCGTCTGGGAATAAGAGGACGTCGTACGGCTGGATGGCGTCGCTCAACGCTTCACAGGCCTGCCAGAAGGGACCTACTTCGCTGGTATCGGTGTTGTATCGGTTGTCGGCGAAGATGCCGCGCCCGCTCGCGCGCAGGAATTCGGTCTCCACACTGTAAACGATCGCCGTCTCCGACCCGGTCTTGTGGCTGTAGAGAGCTTCATGATCGGCAATGAAGCTCTGGATCTCGACACATAATTCGTGCGGGGGATTGAACGAATCCTGGATCTCGCTGCCCATCCAGGCGCCGTATGGGACGCTCATGTTGGCACCCAACGCGGCAGCCTCATACAGCGACATACGGAACAGGTCGTATCCTTTGCCGGCTTTGAGCATCGCGACCAGGTCCGGTACGACCCCTCCATAGGGATTTTCTGCCACGATGACCGGTTTGCCCGCTGCGAACCCGGCCACATAACGGTACCAGGCCGGCTGGCGGTAGCGCGTGTTGCGCATTTCGGTAATGATGAGGTCGACCTTCGGCTCCATGGGGTAATACCAGTGAGCCACCAGGTTAAAGAAGTTGCCCGAGACCAGCACCGTGCGCCCTTTTTCGGCGGCGTACTCGCGGATGTAGTCGGCCAGTTCGCTGAAGTAGCGGGCGATCTGGCGGTTTTGAAAACGGTTATATTCCCAAAAGAGCGGCGTTTCCTCGCGCTTCGTCTTGAAGTCGTAGCCCTGCGGCAGCAACCATTCGCCGTAATGAAAGCTTTCGAGGTCGGTGGCACGCAGTTCGGCTGGGAGCTGATCTGCAGGCAGATCCTTCAAATATTGCCTGAATCCTTTCATGCAGTCCTTGCAGAAACAACCGCCATATTGGAAGCTGGTGATCGGAAGTTCGGCCTCATCCAACTGGATGCCATCCACCCCGGCATCGATCTGGATGCGGATGATCGCTTTCAGGTATTCGCGCCAAACCGGATTGTTGCGGTCCATCAGGTAACACTGGTGCTCGCGGTCCGGACATTCCACCCAGCGGGCATGGCAGGGAACCCCGTGGATGTCGCGCGAGACACAGTTCTCGATAAGATCAGTGACCTGGTTGCCGTCACTGTCGACCAACCCATCGGGGAAGTACTTCTCAATCGGCGGCCAGAGCTTGGGATAGCGATTCTGTCCGAATTCGCGCAATCCCATCCAGACTTTCTTACCAGCACCGCGCAACTCATTGAAGGACAAGATCTGGCTTTCGTCTTCATTCAATTCGGCCGGCATTTCCCAACCCTGCACTTCGAAGACAATACCGAAGACCTTGATGCCCTTTTTCTGGCACTCTTGAATGAACTCGCTGTCATTGACAAAGCCATAAAAGCGGAAGCGCGCGTCGACTGGCGCAAAGGCTTCCTGTTCGAGATAGGATAATGAGATCGAGCCTCCGCCCATTGCTGCCCAGACGAGTGTTGTCGCCCGGTAGTCAACCAAATGGTCGATCATGCGAAGCCGGCGGCCAGGCAGGCTGGGGTGGTAACAATGCTGACCGGAAAACCATGCATCGAAATAAACGCCTCGTTCCATAAAGCCTCCTGGTTCAGGAATTAGATATCTGTTTCGAAGGGTTGAAATCCAACTGTCGGACGAACGCGAGTCCTTCGCGCGCTGCCTGTTCACGATCCATATCGGGGTCCTCACATTCGACAGAGAGAGGCCCATGATAGCCCACTTCGTTGAACGCCCGCAGGATGGCTTCGAAATCGATCGAGCCGCGGCCCAGTGAGCGGAAGTCCCAGTAGCGGCGCGGGTCACCGAACTCGAGGTGCCCGCCGAAAACGCCAGCCTGGGTCGGGTGAGGTGACCAGTATACATCCTTCATGTGAGCGTGATAGATCCGGTCGCCAAACATGTGGATAAAGCCGACATAGTCCACGCCCTGGTACCCCAGGTGGCTGGGGTCATAGTTAAAGCCAAATTCCATGCGCCCGCCAATGGCTTCAACCGCTTTTTGCGAGGTCACAATATCGAAAGCGATCTCGGTAGGGTGCACCTCCAACGCGAACTTCACTCCCTGCTCCTGAAAGACATCCAGGATGGGGTTCCACATCTCAGCAAAAAAGCGGTATGCCTTCTCAACCATATCGGGCGGGTTCATGGGGAAGGGATACAGGTTTTGCCAGATCGGAGAGCCGGTAAAACCATTGACCACCTGAACGCCGAAACGGGCCGCGGCGTGGGCTGCATGTTTCATGTTCTCGGCAGCGCGCTGACGGACGCCATCTTCCTTCCCGTCACCCCAGATCGCCGCAGAGAGGAGTCCTTTATGCCGCTCATCGATGCGGTCGCAGACAGCCTGACCCACCATGTGATTGCTGATGGCAAAGCATTTCAAGCCGTTCTTTTCCAGGATATCGCGGTGTTTGCGGACGTAGGAATCGTCACTGAGGGCACGTTCCACATCGAAGTGGTCGCCCCAGCAGGCAAGCTCGATTCCGTCGAAGCCAAATTCGGCCATTTTGCGGCACAGCGTTTCGAATGGCACATCCCACCACTGGCCACTGGAGATGGTAACAGGTCGAGGCATATCTATTTTCCTTTTCGATGAATGCTAATGTACGTCAATAATGGATAAGAATAAAATGTCATGCTCCCGAAGGACGTCGGGACAACGTGAGGGGCGTTGGCTGCCCCGAAGCACACCGCACTTGGCGTGGGTGCAAGTGTCTCTACCAAGGCATGTCCGAGACCCTTCGGTCGCGCAAAACCCCTCCCTCAGGGTGACATAATAGTAAATTTCAGTAAATCACGAATTTGATTCTAACCTCAGCATAACCCGTCATTGCGAGGGTTCTTTGCGAAGCAATCTCATATTTTCGAGCAATTTTCCGTCTGAGGAGTAAGATTGCTTCGTCGGGAAAGGCACCCTCCTCGC
>JANMSY010000406.1:0-4333 GCA_031389865.1 Anaerolineales bacterium
GGCGGCTATGTGCTTTCTGGAGAAGCCAAGGCGGAAAAATTGGAGAACGTAGGCGGATTGGTGTGGCGGCTCTATTGCATTTCACGAGAAACCGCGCTTATCGCGGAGAGCCCTCGGAATTTGTGTAGCATGGGCTGGGGAACCTTTGAAAAGCCCTTTGAGGTGCCACCGGAAAATTGCGATACACAACAGATGCGCCTTGAGCTCAATGCGCGCGCCGTTCTCGATCAGCAAATTTCCGGCCGGGCATTTTACGATAACATTGCAATTGTGCCGCGAAAACAAGCAACTGCAAGTCCTTGAAATCCGACAGAAAGGCAGTTTTTGATATCATACCACAGTTGGCTTCCCATTCTTGCCAGTCGAAGCGATCCAGGGTTGCAGTAGTGCCCGACCATGTACTTCCAATTGGCAAAGCCAAACATCTCAGCTAATCAATGAAAGTGCTAGAAAAGTATTGATTCGTTATCATTCGCAGTTCTGAAGGACTTTGTTCGCGTCTTCACTCTGTTGGCGGCAGAATGCCTCGCATTGAAACCCGGTTGCCATGACACAACGCCAGAAAAGATCCAGTGACGCTCAGGCGCTGTTTCAGATGACTACAGAGGAAAGCGGAGAAGCATCCTCCTCAGTCGCAGAAGAAGCAGGACTATTGGTAAAGGAGCGCCGAAAGCCGCTGGTGGGGCGTTTTCGCTTTCTGGTCTTGGGTGCCCTCTTGGCACAAGTGATCGTCGTTTTCATTCCGCCGCTTTTTAATCTACCTTTGACTACGTTGCGCTTGGAAGGGGTGACCACTTCACTCGTGATTATATCGCTGGTTTGGGCATTCGTCGCCACGGTTGCAGGATATGGTTTTATTAGGCAGCTAACTGCATATCCGGGCGTGCGAACCAGCACCTACATCCTGCCAAGCTTGTTTGCCTCATATGGCATAGCTTCGCTGCTCATGTTCTATTTTCGCATCGACTACTCGCGGTATGTTTTACTTGCCAGCCTCCTCAGCGCAGTCATTTGGTTTTACGTTGCTTTCTTTTTGAAGGACCGCCACGCGACACCGACTCTCGCCTTAATTCCAAACGGCAACCAGAGGAACATTGTGTCGATCGCAGGCGCAAATTGGGTGAGACTCTCATCGGTAAAATCGGGACTCAGTGGGATCGAGGGGGTAGTCGCGGATCTCCACTCCGATTTCCCTAAAACGTGGGAACGGTTTATTGCCAAATGCGTCTTGGCCGGCATTCCGGTCTATGATGTAAAGAATGTGATCGAGTCCCTCACAGGGCGCGTTGATATCGAACACCTTGCTGAAAACAGCTTTGGGTCCATCCTGCCTTCCAATTTTTATCTTCGGTTAAAGCGTATAGTTGATTTGTTTCTCGCCATGGTGTTTTTGCCATTCTTCATGGTCGTGATCGTGGTCGCGGCCGTCGCAATCAGGCTGGAGACAGCGGGGCCTGCCTTTTACACGCAGCCACGGATGGGCTTCAGGGCCCATATATTCACTATTTACAAACTGCGGAGCATGCGAGCTGATGTCAAGGAGGGCAATCACTTCACAGAGTCAGAAGATCCGAGGATTACAAATGTAGGACGATTCCTGCGCAAATATCGGATCGACGAGCTGCCGCAGATATTCAACATCATCAAAGGTGACATGAGCTGGATTGGCCCCAGGCCAGAGGCTGTTCAACTTGCAGATTGGTATGCCCAGGAAATCCCCTTCTATATCTATCGCCACGCCGTGCGGCCCGGTATCTCCGGCTGGGCCCAGGTCAATCAGGGAAATGTGGCAAAGCTTGATGCAGCTACTGTAAAATTGCAGTTCGATTTCTACTACATAAAGAACTTTTCGCCGTGGCTTGATTTTCTCATCGTACTTAAAACTTTCCGGACCATCTTTACGGGTTTTGGTTCAAAGTAGTGCCGCTCGCGAACAAATGGAAATGGAATAAGCATCCGCACCCAAAAGTACCAAGATCTGAACCGGCAGCAAGCTGGACAGGACTAACCTATAAATGAAGTCATGGCGGGGATTAGGTCACACCTACGAAAGAATCTCGATGAAACTCTTGAGACATTCCTTCTACAATCTGTTGGGCTTGGGGCTGCCAATGGCAGCCGCGGTGTTTACGATACCGCCGCTGATTTTGGGGTTGGGCGAAGCGCGATTTGGATTGCTGACTATCATATGGGCTTTGGTAAGTTATTTTGGCTTGTTTGATCTCGGGCTCGGAAGGGCGCTGACCCAGCAGGTTGCTCAAGCCGAAGCCAATCAAGAAATTGACCTCATTGGACCCCTTGTCACAACAGCCCTCGTCTTCATGACCGCCTTGGGCGTAGCCCTTGCTGTAGTCTTTGCTCTGTTTGCGCCCGTCAGCATTACATATATGGATGCGAATACCGGCACAACCGAAGCTGCCTGGGTTGCGCTCGCAATGGCCGTTGCGCTGCCAGCCACCATACTGACCTCAGGTTTTCGCGGAATTCTTGAAGCCAAGCGTGCTTTTGGCGCAATCAACCTTATCCGGTTACCGATGGGATTGTATACCTTTCTCGGACCTTATGCTGCTGTGGTTCTTGGCTACAGCAGATTGGATGTCATTGCGCTGGTGCTGGCCATTGGACGAATTGTTACGGCATTGATACATGGTTGGCTTGTCTGGAAAATACTTCGCCCGACCAAGCAACGATACTTTTTTGATGTCAAACTGCTCCGCCCCCTCTGTGTTTCTGGGGGATGGATGACAGTTAGCAATATCGTAAGTCCGTTTATGGGCTATGTTGACCGTTTTTTCATCGGTGCTTTCTATTCCGCGACCGCAGTAGCTTATTATGCAACACCAAACGAAGTTGTGACCAAACTATGGATCATTCCAGGGGCAGTAACCGCGGTACTCTTCCCTGAGTTTTCCTCCTTGATGCTAAACAGAGAAGCAAGTGGCCTTTTGACCTTTAGACGGGCCTTGTTCTGGCTCTATGTTGTGCTTCTGCCGCTCACTCTCATAATCGCTTTATTTGCGCGCGAACTTCTCACTCTGTGGATAAGTTCCGATTTTTCGTCTCAAAGTTACAGGGTGATGCAAGTCTTTTGTCTGGGAATTTTCATCAATAGTTTGGCCCATATTCCATTTACATTACTTCAGGCTGTAGGGGCGTCCAAAGTGACGGCAAAAATCCATGTTGCGGAACTGCCTGTCTTCATACTTGTACTGTGGTCGCTCACGAGTACCTATGGCATAATGGGAGCAGCGGCAGCGTGGCTGTTGAGAATGATTGTAGACACAATATTGATGTTTGAAGCGAGCCGGCGGGTTATGAATTGGAAATTTGTTCAATTTCTGAACGCTCGAAGCGTCTTGTATATTTTAATTGCCGGTAGTGCATTTTTATCGGTATTCGTAGAAAGCCAAGCACTTAAGGTTTTCGGCACAGTGATTTCAGCGGGTGCATTCTGCCTTGTTGTTTTTCTTTCATATCTAGCAAACAGGCGCATTCCGAGCCCTTATGAAGGGGTATAACGCTATGACTGATACCCCGCGTGTTACAATAGTTACACCAACTTATAATCAGGCGGAGTACCTGTCGGAATCAATTGAAAGTGTTTTAAGACAAACCTACAAGAATATTGAGTTTATAGTAGTGAATGATGGTTCTACAGACCATACCTCTAAAATTCTCGAAAGTTATCATGGCAGAATTACTTGTTTCAATCAATCCAATATGGGGCAAGCCAGGACGCTCAACAGGGGTTGGCAGATCGCGAAAGGAAAGTACATCAGCTATCTAAGTTCTGATGATCTGTTGAAGGAAGATGCTGTCGCAAAACTCGTTGCCCTGCTTGAAGCAGCGCCGAATGTCGTATGCAGTTTTCCTGACGCAGATTTAATTGACCGCAATTCGAGAATTATAAAAAAAAATGTCTGTCGTCCATTTGATCTGGAAAAACTTGTTGTTCGACAAGAGTGTTACATCGGTCCCAGTCCCCTCTTCAGGCGCGAGGCATATCTAGCATGCGGAGGTTGGAATGCGGATTTGCGTTTGGCGCCAGACCGAGAATTTTGGATGCGTCTCGCAAACTTCGGTGAAATCAATTTTTTGCAAACGTCGCTATCAATGTATAGACTTCACCCAAATTCTATTTCATTTCGCGAATTTTCAGAAGAAGCTTCTTTGGAGTATGTGAAAGTACTAGACGACTATTTCAACAGTTCAACTATACCAAAAGAGTTGTTAAATCGAAAAGACGAAGCATACGGATTTGCGTATTATATAGTTGCAAGAAACTGCCTCAGGGGAGGTTATTTTCGACGTGGCCATTTTTACTATGAAAAGG
>JANMSY010000410.1:0-14699 GCA_031389865.1 Anaerolineales bacterium
CAGTATTATGCCTACGGAACCGGGTCGCTTTCGCCCGAAGGATGGCCGTTTCCGATATTGCACTCCAACGATCTGGTGCACTGGGAACAACATGGCTGGTCCCTCGTTCCGCCGGGCGGCGACGAATTTTGGGCACCCGAAGTGGCCCATCACGACAACGTTTTCTACATGTATTATTCTGCGCACGGAATGGATGACCATGATCACCAGTTGAGGGTTGCCACGTGCACAAGTCCTCGGGGCCCTTTTCAGGATATGGGCCGAGTATTGGTCCCCAATGAACCTTTTACCATTGACGCTCATCCATTCCAGGACAAGGATGGACAGTGGTTTCTATTCTATTCACAGGATTTTCTGACACTGGACGATGAGTACCGCATAGGGACTGGGATTGTAGTCGACCGCATGCTGGATATGTTTACCCTGGCCGGTGAGCCTCGCGTTGTCATCCGCCCCCACGCCGATTGGCAGCTTTTTAAGGCACAACGGTCCATGTATGGCGCGGTCTACGACTGGCACACGATTGAGGGCGCGGCAGTGCGTCTGCACAACAATCGTTATTACTGTTTTTATAGCGGTGGGGCCTGGGAACACGACAATTACGGGGTCTCATATGTGGTTGCAGATAACGTGCTGGGCCCCTACAGCCTTCCATCCGCGAGCCAGCAGAACCTCTTGCGCTCTGTTCCGGGCCATTTGATCGGGCCGGGACACAACTCCTTTACCACGTCGCCAACAGGTGACCAGGAATACATTGTTTACCATGCCTGGGATCCCGCGATGACCGCACGCCGTATGTGTATCGATCCGTTAAATTGGGATAATGGGTCACCTGTGATCAACGGACCGACCTGGACGCCGCAACCGATAGCAAAATCAAACAAGTAGCCATAGCCAACACGGAGCACATCGAAAAGAATGAACACTGACACCTATTCCATCAACGAACTTCCCGCAAACCCACGTTCGACAGTTACCACCACCTCTTTGGTAGCCCCTGTTGAACGCGTTATACCTGCGGTTAAGCCACTGGAACTATGGGCGTTCCTGGAGAACTCAGATTTTGTTCGGCGTAGGAATGATTCTCTTTATCGCCAGGATGAAGTTACCTTGATTCGGCACGATGAATTTCTCGAGGTCGATTACCAATTAATGGTGAGCACAGGCTGCCTGGGTGTACGCGATGCAGCACGCTGGTATCTCTCGCACCCCGCACCCGGCACATTTGACTGGACCTGGCTGGATAGCGTGGTCGCTGCAGCAGAAAAGTACAATCTTAAACTCTATTTGGATCTGTGGCATTATGGCTATCCGGACTGGCTGGATATCCTTTCCCCAGATGCCCCGATGCATTTTGCCGATTTCGCCCGCCGGATTGCACAACGTTATCCCTCACTTGAATATTATTGTGTGTGCAACGAGCCCAGTTTGCTGATAGAGCTTGCCGGCAGACAAGGTGAATGGAGTCCCTTCCTGCGCGACGAAGATTCTTCCATGTTTCGCCGCCAGGTAAGCAGGATGGTTATCGAGGCTTCCAAAGCAATCCTGGAGGTCAAACCGGCTGCGATTCTGATTATTCCTGAACCCTGGCATGCCACTGATAATAACCGTGAGGACGACCAGGCAGCTGTGCTTGATACTATACTGGGTCTGCGTGATCCTGAACTCGGTGGCTGTTCTGAGCTCGTTACCATTATCGGCCTCAACCACTATCGCGACTCAACACTACCGCCCTTCCATCGCCTGCTGATCAATGCTCAAAAACGCTGGCCAACCAAGCAATTATGGGTAACAGAAACATCCGGTCCGCCAACAGGCTGGCAACAGACCGAATGGTTTTGGTGGATGCTTGCAGAAACGCGCCTTGCAGCCATGGGTGGCGCGAATGTTGCGGTATTTACGTGGGCGCCTGCAATCTCTATGTATGACTGGATTGACGAGAACCAGCAATTGCACAACGGAATCTGGATCATCGACGAAAACGGTCAGCGCGTCCCGAACGGTAAAATGCTGCAGGCAATTGAGCTGGCTCGTCAGTATGAATATATTTTCTAGCTTTCAAAGCTAAGTAAGAGCCTATCCGAAAATTAACCATGTCGTTGCGAGTCTTCGAGAAGCAATCTCCCAAAAACTAGATTTTGCCTGATGAAAAGGAGATTGCTTCACCGCCAAAGAACAAAAGCGGCGGTTCGCAACGACATATCCAAAAAGATCATTGAATTTTAGGATAGATTCTAAGTGTTCCCAAAGTATATAGATAATCCCCGACCTGAATCGTTGGCCGGGGAATGTCCATTAAAATGCGTGATACTGCTTCATTTTGCCTGGGATACGAGTTTATTGTAGTAATGCAATGAACTCAGGGAGGCCTGCCATCTCATAGCTGAAACCGTATTTCATGCAAAAGTGGGCTAGCTGCCGATCGTTATAGGCTCGTGCTGAATCTCCCGTAATATTGCTGCATAGTCCTCATTTAGCACCCGTTGGAGTGTGCCCCGCTCATCGGGCAGAAGGTCCCATAACCCACTATTATGCCAGTGCTCGAGATTATCCCAATCCTGCCGGTCAAGAATCGGGTAGATTGTTATGCCTTCGAGTGGAACTCCATTCATCAGGGCTTTTTTAACTTCCTCATAGATTTCCCGAAGCCATGCTCCTCGTCCTACGCCAAAGTGACTGGTCTCAGCAATGAATAGTGGGCGCTGATAGCGCTCATAAATTTCAGCGAGTAATTGGTGTAATGGAACCCAACGCTCGTCACGGGGTACCTCTTCCCAGCGAAACCGTTTGTCAGGATACTCCCACTGGTTGGAATGGTAATAATTGATCCCCATGATATCCAGATAATGCGGCTGGCCGCCAAGCTGCGGCTCAGCCTCCCCGGTCATCATATCCCACGCCTCAAACTGTCCGTCACGCTGAGCGGCGGCTTGCGGTGCCAATTCGGGGTGATCTCGTGGGGCAACGACATTGATTACCGGGTCAACCTGCACAATGCGCGCTTTCGGATTCACGTCCCAAATCGCCTCGATCCCGGCGATCGCTGCTCTGACCAGTTGGCGTTTTAGCTCCCGTCCTTTGCTAAACCCAAAGGGATGGATATATCCCACATCTCCGGCTGCCCAGGAGAGAAAAGAAATCTCATTAATGGGCGTATAAAAGGGGACCCGGTCGGTATGGTTATGAATAAACCGTGTCAGGGCCGTGCAGTAGCGCGCAAAACGATCTACGAAAGCGGGAGAAAGTAAGTCAAGGTCGTCCGGGCAGCCATAGTGCAGGATGTTCCAGATTACCTGTATATCATGCTGTCTGGCAGCTTCCAGCATCGGGACAAGCGTGGAAAAATCAAATTCGCCGGCCCGCTCAAGGAGTGGCCAGCATGTCCCATCCCGGATTGTGCGAATGTTAAAACTGCGCAACAGTCCGTAATCGGTAGACACCTGGACATCATGTTGCGTGAGAGCCAGCATATCCAGCCGCAATCCGGCTCTATTAATATGACAGGCAGACTCAAAGCCTGCCAGAAAGAAAGAATCGAATAGCGGCAAGATCATCTCCGTACACGTGGGGTAGTGTTACTTTTCTAATTTTTCTAGCCACCTGACAGTTTCCGCTGGTCGAGTAGCTCCGAATGTTCGTAGAGGGGCGTATCGAGACCACAAATTGGCAGAAAATCACTGTTTCACCGGTACCCTTTGGTCTCGATATGGCGGAAAAACGCCGCCTACTCGACCAACGGACCACTTTTCAAACAAAGTGTCAGGTGGCTAGTAATTTATCACTTTCCCGTAAAGGTTATCTTTTCCGAACCATACAGCTCTGAAAAACCTTTGAGAAAGACGACGTCACTGTGCCAAAACGATGTATGCACGAGACTGTTACAAATATGAATTCGGATTTTTGCAGCTAATACTACTTTAATCCCATTCAGATACTAGAACTTGGCTCAAAAATGTCATCCTGAGCCAAGCGAAGGATCTCTAATGCTGAAAGTACGAGACTCTTCGGTCGCGACGAACGCTCCCTCAGAGTGACATGCCATTTTTGAGATGACTTGTAGCAATTCAAGTGTTTTAAATCACAAAGCCCTCGATCTTGAATCGAGGGCTTTGAATCTATTTGGCTTTATGGGCGGGCAGGAGTATTCTCAGCAAAATACTCGTGGTTATCTGCGTTGTTAATGGCGTTCTCAGGATTGGTGCTGGCAAGGTTCATTGCACCCGTCTGACCATATACAAAATCATCGGTCCCGGCAACGACGTCAAAATGGCTCATTTCGTGGATGAGCGTGCCGGCTTTCGAGTCTGTGCCTGTCATTGGGGCAGTCCAGAAGACCCTGCAGAGGTATATCTTATAGGGCTGGTTCGAATATACATATGCATAGTAATTCTGCTTGCAGCCGCAATCATACGTTACGCTTCTGTTGTAAAACGCATCCCTGATCGCGGTGAAATGGCTCTTGACTGTGTTGTAGCGCGCGGATGTGAATGTACCAAACCATGTGGTATAGCGCGATGTGCCGGTCGTAAGGGTAGCAAGATAGGTTTCTGCGCCCAGGGCATAATCCTTCGCTCCGCCGTGTGCAGCAGTGACCAGGCTCTGCTGATCCACGGTACATCGGTTAAAAGTGATACCACTCGGAGGCGGAGGAGTGGGAGTGGGAGTGGGGCCGGGCTTTCCAGCGCGTCCTTCCACGTTGACGCTGACCTTTTCGGATGTGAGCACATCCCTGTATTTAAACGAATTCCCCTTCTCGTCAAAAAGATTGAACGAAGCAACTGCATAAAAGATCTCATACTGACCTGATTGGGATAAATCATAATAATCGCCCAAGTTGACAGTGCTGGTGATGCTTTCCCCCGCCTTGAGTGAAATATAATCCTTGCCTGTGGCTGCAGGACGCTTGTAATGCGCGCCCACATAGGCAACCGGTTCGCCGTCACGCGTCACGGCGAAAATAGGCTCCTCCACGCCATCCGCGGCTGTGAACCACTTCAAGACTCGCACGGTATGGTTGGTCGGGTTGGAAATCGTGACCGCGACCAGCACATCCTGCGAGGAATCAAAAGCGCCCTGTTCCACGCTCAGGTTGACGATTGCGCCATCTTTCGGGGCGGCGCCGGCAACCGATGTGAGCAACAGAGCGGCAAGCAGGGCAAACAGCAGTGCATTAAAACGGAACTTGCTTTTCTTCATAACATTCTCCTCTTCTGACAAAGATGAAGTTAATGTAGCAAACCAGACCTACAATGTCAAATAAGAGTTTGTTACAGCACCCGGATAAATTGCCTGCTGATCCAATGTTCATAACCGGAACGCGATCAAACCCCTGCGCAAGGACATGCTCGCAAGATAGGTGGCACGAAAACGTTTATACATTCACATCAGTTGAAGCCAAATCTTGCCTCCGCTTTGTAGGCATCATCGATCTTCTGTCTCCCCTATTAAATCAAAATGCCCCCTCAGCGATTATTAAGGATGCTAAAACTCAGATACCCCCGAGTCGTTTGCCCGCGACAACGTGGACAATTTATCCAGAAGCGGGCGCAGGGACTCGGGCGCGTTTGTATCGCTTGTCTGGATCGTGTGGTGTGTATTGCCTGCATCCACCGTTACTATATATTCATATTCATCGGGTGTGACGTGGCCGATCAGGTTTTGCGGGATCTTGAAGAAATTCGTCTGAGCGATCAGTTGCATGAGTTCCTGTGATTCGTTGTCAGGCAGCTCATTCAAGTCAATATCGGTATCAATTACGCGTCCGGTAACACCGCCGGTTCTCTTAAAGTTGATCTTTGTCACTTCATATCTCCATATACTGCATGTCCTGGCTTACGGAGCTCAGCATAGACAGCTCCTTCACCAACGGTCGTAATGAACTGGGCATGGTCGAGTCAGTGGTGCGCACGGTATGGTTCGTGATTCCAGCATCGACTGTGATCGTGTACTGATACTCATCGGGCTGGAAACTCTTGATCAGGTTCTCGGGAAGATCGAAGAACCGGGCCTCCTCCACCAAACGCGTAATGTTGCGGACAGCACTGATTGGCAGGTTATTCAGATTAAGTTCAAATCTCGTTCCTCGACCGATAAATCCACCCGAACGGTTGAAAGTGATTTTAGCCATAATAACCTTTCATCCTCTCTTCATTTACAAAATAACAGGTTGGGTAATCATTAAAACGGTGTCTCATGAATGTATACATTTTGTTAAACGACATACGGCCAAATTTATTACAAGTTTCCCGGAATTCGACTTCTGGATGCTTTACCCGTATTCATATGGACAAGTCCAATATTGTGCTGTCTTCTCATGGAGCTGGCGAGTTTGAGCCTGTGTGCTTGACAGTTGCTCTCACCAAGACTAAAATTTTGTTAAGAAAATTTATAAAAATCTGACAGGGAACAGATTGACCAACCAAAAGGAGAAGATCATGGTTTTTGAATTACCCAAACTTCCGTATGCAGTAGACGCGCTGGAGCCATATATTGACGCCCAGACGATGACCATCCATCACGACAAGCATCATCAGGCGTATGTGACCAACCTTAATGGAGCGATAGAAAAGCACCCTGAACTGGCAGATAAATCATTGGAAGACCTGTTGATGGATCTCAATGCGGTGCCTGAAGACATTCGCGGCGTGGTGCGCAACCACGGCGGCGGAACGTGGAACCACTCCATGTTCTGGGAGATCATGGCTCCGAATGCGGGCGGGGCGCCCAGTGGGGATCTGGCCCAGGCTGTAGATTCAGCGTTCGGCTCGTTTGATGCATTCAAGGCTGAGTTCGAAAAGGCCGCCGCCGGACGTTTCGGCTCCGGCTGGGCCTGGCTCGTTAAAAAGGGAAGTGGTCTGGCTGTTGTCTCCACCGCTAATCAGGACACGCCTCTTTCCGATGGGCAGACTCCTGTTTTGGGTATCGATGTGTGGGAACATGCCTACTATCTCAAATATCAGAACCGCCGTCCGGAATATGTGACCAACTGGTGGAATGTAGTCAATTGGGATGCAGTTGCCGAGCGATACAGATAGCCTGGCACGACTTGCGCCTGTTTGGAAGCAAGTTATATAATGCCCCCGGTCACAAATTGCGCTTCCCATAGGGTAAAAAGGCGCAATTTGTGACCGGGAAGGGTATAATTTAGCCAGCTCGTATGCAATTTCCTACAAGGAGACAATCATGACTCACATTATCACCAGTCTGTGTGTTCGCGACCGCGGGTGTATTGATGTTTGCCCGGTCGAATGCATGATTCCCGGGCAGCCCATCAATGAGTGGCCCTGGATCTACATCGACCCGGATACCTGTATTGACTGTGGCGCCTGCGTGCCAGAATGTCCCTATGCAGCAATTTTCCCGGAAGACGAGGTGCCTGCCGCATATACTGCGAAAGGTGGAGAATATATCAGCCTCGTTGGCCTCACCGGACATTTCGAAGGCACCAATCATCATGGCGGCCCCATTGTGCTCGACACTGCCAGGCAGCTCCAAGCCGGTGAAGTTGTAGATCTGACACCCGATATTCAGCCCAATTACGAATTCTTCAAGAGCGGCCCCGGATATTCCTCAAAAGACCAGGACAACGGCATGTAATCCAACAATCAAGACGGACAGAGCCAGGCGATAAGCCTGGCTCTGTTTTATTAGAATTAAGTTGTACTGGATCGGAGATGTTGTCTCATCGTTTTTAAGGATTCATGGCATCCAAAAGCAATTCCTGTCCAATCCATTGCGCCAGCCTCTCGTTATCCTCCTCGAGCGTTATCACAACAACAAGTGGGGTAGCCTGCCAATTGGGCGGGGTTCCCGCGATAAACCATGTCACCGCCGACTCATCACCGCTGGCCCTGCCAATATGCGCCCAATAATTTGTCCCTTCCTTAATGAAGGATTCTGCCGCCTCATTCGCATCCGATGCCTGGACCGCTTCGAATGGAGTTCCCGGCGCTGGCAGAACGATCCACCCTGTCTGCGGCGTATTGACCGAAATGGTAAGGCGCGGCGCAGGTACCGTTCCCTGATTGCTCAATGCCGCGGATGCCAGCGCGGCCTGCAGGGGTGAAACGTGCAGATCGTTGATTTCAGCAGTCGTGATTGGCCCGGATGTTTCAATGTTCAGTTGTGGAGAGCGATCAAAACCGAATGCTTCGTATACATCGTTCAATTCCTTTTCATCCAACAACCTGTCGTCGAAGTGAGCCCGGGCAAAGGGCTCGATCACTGAACCCGCTGGATACAGTCCCTGTACAGCGCGGTTGATGAGCGGCTTTTCAGAATTCTTGCTAAGCTGTGCCCCGATTTCGTTCAGATAGTTTGGGTTAAATGTTGGGTGCGATGCCATCACGAGGATTTCACCTGTTTTTGCATTCAACAGGACGGCCGCGCCACGATGACCCAACATCATTTCATCGGCGCGGCGCTGCAGGTAGAGATCTATGCTGAGGCGTACATCCAGGCCCGGGGGTGACATCCCATAAACCAGTTGACTCCATAGGACGGCGGTTGCGGGGTTGCCTCGTACGCCGCGCAGGTACTCGTCGAGCGATGCTTCAAGCCCCGATTGTCCGTAAATGGGATGGTTGTATCCAGTAATGGGTGCGAGGTCGGGATATTCATAGATGCGCGTAAAACTGCCCGATTGCCCGGCAGTCGAGGTAATGATGGCATTGGCACGGTCAAGCAGCATGCCGCGTGGTACGAAGCGGTCCTCGATGATGCGGCGCGGATTGTCTGTGCGGGTCAACAGGTCGGGTCCGCGAACCACGGCCCACCATCCGTTGACGAGCGCGAGGGTGAAAAGTCCCAGCATGAGGAACGCTCCCAGTGCCAGATATGGCTGAGGGTTGGGAAGCGGCGCAGGTTCTTCATCCAGGTGATTGCTGATCAGGATAAGGAAAAGCAGGGCAACGAAGGAAGTCAGGAGAGAGGACCCGCCATAGGAAAGGAACGGCAGTGTTACACCTGTCAATGGAAGAAGCCGCAAATTGCCACCGAGGATCAGGATGGCTTGAATGCCAAGGTAGGCGGTAATGCCGGCAGAAAATAATCTTCGAAAAAGGTCGGGGGCGCGCAGGGCCACACGTATCCCACGCGCAATAAACAGGCCAAAAAGTGACATTAAACCGATGGTGCCTATTAACCCTGTTTCTTCGGCGATGGCGGCGAAGATAAAATCGGATATGGCAACCGGCACAAGCGCGGGACTTCCCAACCCGGGTCCACGCCCTTCAACGCCTCCATTCGCGATGGCAAACAGTGACTGGATGATCTGGTAGGAGTTTCCGCTGGGATCATCCCATGGGTTGATCCACGAATCGATACGCGCCTGGATGATATCTATAAGGTAGTAGCCAGCGATCGAGACAAACACCAGAAAAATGGTGCTGATCACGATGGTTCGCCGCCGCCCTGTGGCGAGATAAATAATGATCGTATAGAGTGCAATGAATATCGAAGCAGTACCCAGGTCACGCTGAAAAAGCAAAAGCAGGATTGCAATTCCGCTTAGTAACAGGGTGGGGTAGAGCAGCGTAAGAGGCCTTAATTGGATCGGGATTCTTGCCGCCAGATATGCAGCCAGATAGGCAACCAGCAAAAGTTTGAGCGGTTCCGAGGGTTGAAAATACACGCCACAGCATCCAAGCCACAGGCGAGGGCCATAGCCAATTGGGTTTGTACCGAACAGAAGCGTCAGGCTTGTAAGAATCAAACCGCCCGTCAGGAGCAGATATTTGTACCTTCTTAGAAAGCTGAGCGTTGTTGGAAGACGGTGCCCGGCAATAAATACCAATGCACTGATACTCAGCCAGAGTGCCTGCCGTGCACCAAAACCGGAATCCAACCGCCACACGGTGAGCAAGCCCCACCCGCTTAAAAAAGCGGCGACCGGAAAGAGATATGGATCTGCATCCGGAAGGTATTTGATAATCGATTGGTGGGAACGATAAATGACAACCATCCAAACGACAAGCGCCAGCCACTGCGACCAGCGGTAGTCCACGTTCCATGTGCGGGCGCGTACACCGGGCGAGAGGGTAATGATCAACGTTTGCAGGATGAGAAAGCCAGCTGCCAGCTTCAGCAGGCTGCCCTGGGTGACCCTGTTCATTATAAATATTTATTGATCAGCAGATCCAGCTTCTGAAGTGTAGCGGGAGCAATAACTGTCTTCTGTGTGATCAACGCTGTGGAAAGAGCATGCCTGCAACCGCAATTCCGTTCAGGCTTGAGAGTCTTCACCAGGATGCGCACAGATTCCTGTGCGAGAGCTGTATTTTTATGAAGGGTTTTGATGACCATATCGACAGTGACCGGTGCTTCGCTGACGTGCCACACGTCATAGTCAGTGACATGCGCCATCACTGCATAGCAGATCTCGGCTTCACGCGCCAGAAACGCTTCCGGGGAGGCGGTCATGCCGATAATGGACATTCCCCAGGAGCGATACGTGTTGGATTCTGCCCTGGTCGAAAAACGCGGACCCTCAATGGTGATGAACGATCCACCGCAATGGGTCACACCGCCTGCCAAACGGACGGCTGATTCCAATTGGTCTGATGTGTCTGCGCAGAAGGGGTCTGCCACACTGACGTGCGCGACCAGCCCTTCGCCAAAAAAAGATCGTGCGCGCCCATGCGTGTTGTCGTAAATTTGATCGGGTATTACGATATGACCGGGAGCAAACTCCTCTTTTAATGATCCACAGGCACTGATGCTGATGATCCGCTGGACGCCCAGGGATTTCAAGGCATGGATGTTCGCGCGGTAAGGCACTTCACCCGGCGTAAGGTGATGTCCGATTCCATGCCGTGCCAAAAAAGCGACACGTACTCCCTCCAGCGTTCCAACCGCAATGGGAGCGCTGGTTCTGCCAAAAGGAGTATCAATATTGTATTCGCGCGGTTGTTTGAGACCCGGCATTGTGTAAAGCCCGGATCCCCCAATGATTGCGAGCATTACTTGTTCGGTCATATTCGACCTCCAGTTCCTAGTATGTTGTTGTGGGGGAGAGTTTGTCATCAGCATCGATGCGGATGCTGAAAATTGTATTTCCACATTTGAATTCATCGCCTGTGATGATCACTGCGGGTGTGGACAATTTCTCGCGGTTTAGAAAGATCCCATTGGTGGAGTTGAGATCCTCCAGCCACCATTGGCCATGATGAAATGTAACCCGTGCATGATGGGCAGATAATGTTTCATCCATCACAGAAAGGTCGCAGTTTGTATCACGTCCAACCACGATCTCAGGCTGCGAGAAATGCCGCACGCTTTCCCTGCCGTCTTCGATCCTGATGTAGAACGTGATGCCCAGTTTCTTCTGCGTGGAAAGTTTGTTTCCCTGCTGGCGCAGCTCCTGCAAGAGCGTGAATAAAGCCCATCCCAAAAATGCATAAAGTGTGATCGCCAGGGTAAAACGCAGGGCGAGTACGATGGTAGCGATCATTGATCGGATGAATCTTCTTTGAATTTCTTCGTTTTGTCCGCTTTCAGATCCACTGTGTTCTGATCAAAAACAGCAGTTGGCCTTTCGTTCCTGCCCGGTTCCATATCCAGAGGCGATGTATGGGCGAGGTCGGGGCGTGCAGGCGGATTGTCCTGCCCGAAAATCAGTGCAACCCCTGCAAGGGAAATCACATCACCCGGATACAAAACTGTCTGACTGGTCCGCTGTCCATTGACAAACGTCCCGCCTGTGGAGTTAAGATCGAACAGGACGAAGCGTCCCTTGATGGCGCGTAACTGGGCATGGTTGCGCGAAACACGAGGATCATCAACAACGAGTTGATTTTCCAGTCTGCGACCAATGTTTACAACTGATTCGTTGAGAGGGTGCACCTTTACGCCTTCAATGATCAGGAAGGCATTTTCCGGGATGCTGGCGCCTTCATCCAGGTCGCCGCTTAGTGTGGAGTTTTGTATTCCCTGTGTCTCTGACACTGGCTCCAGTTTGTGGGATGCCACCACTCTGACTTCATCCTCTGAATAGCCATCATCGGTTGTGATGGTAATGATGGGCTGACCCACAAATTTCAGCCCCACATCCCTGCCAGCCGTCAGAATAATATTCTTTAAGGTATCAATCGTCTGTTGCTCTTTCCACATGGGTGATGTTTCGGTGGCAACGATCAGCGTAAAAACGTTGGGCGCCAGGGGGTAGTCGTCTTTTTGCTGAATGATATTTTCCCTCAAGGCTGTTGCCAGGTGCTGGATGACGCGATCCTCCAGCTTGAGCCCCGGAAGTATCCCCGCAAGTTGATCCTCAACTAACTTCTGTAATTGCGCTTCCAATTGTTCGAGTTTTAAATTCATAAAAGCCTTCAGACGGACATTTTCGATTTTTGGTATTATAGAGGCGAGAGGGTAAATCTGCAAGCTAAACTTGCTTGCAGATTCAACAGGGTCCGCTCTTAACCGGGTGGCACAGTCTATGGCAGTCTTTTATTGCAATTCGGTCAGGTAATTTCTTCGTAATGTACTGCAAACCCACAGTTGGAGCAGGTCGTTGGATGTGCATCACCCATCGGCGCTCCACATGCAAGACAATTTCCCTCTCCCAGTGGATTGCCAGACCCGCAGAACTCGCAGGTGATGCGAGTCAACCTTTCAGAAAGAGCGTGAGAGGCGCCCAGGGCAACAACTGCGCGGTCTATCGATTGCCAGACCTTGTCAGTCAGCTGGATGCTTTCAATATCCTGCGCGAGGTCATCCAGGCGGTGGATCAGGCTGAACGGGTTGCGAAGAGCTGTTATCGCAGTGTGACCCAGGCTCGCAGCCACTCCCAGCCAGGCTTGCTGGCCTACTTCCACCATGATCCCGTCTTCAATGGCCTGGATGCTGACGGTCATGGCTGTCTGTCCACCAGAGGGAGAGCCCATTCGGGTGGTGATCTGTACAGCCATTTTCTCTTTTGTCCCCACAAGCTGCGCATGAAAGTTCCCACGGTTGAACTCAGCCATGAGTGCATGAGCAAGATCGTTGGGTTTGATGTTTCCGTGAAAAATTCGTCTGTCCATGTTTTCGATTATAATCCGCTTTACAAGCGACGACGATCTGTCGTCGCATTCCATATCATTATGAAGATCTACGCAATGAAACGAATTTGGTTTAAAGCCTTAATGGGGTTATTGGCGGTAACGGGCCTGGGATGGGGTACACTGCTTATACCGAATCAGGTGGAAGCTTTTCAGGATGTGTCCACTCCAACGGGCGTCTTTGTAACGGTCACGTACACTGATCCGATCAATGTGCGCGGCGGGCCGAGCACTGTCTATTATCCCATTGTCGGGCAGCTAAATCCAGGAGATGTTGTGCCCGCGTTGGGTGTTTCACCGGGTCGTGAGTGGGTCCAGGTCTCTTTTCCAAGCGCAGCAAGCGGAACAGGATGGGTGTACGCTTCATTCATCTCTCTTTCTGGAGGTGAATTGCGGATCGTGGAACCACCCCCGACTCCCACCCCTCTGGCAACTGCCACCATTGATCCAACGCTCGCGGCGGCTTTCAACGTCCAGCCCACTTCGACACGTTTGGCGACCTTTACGCCTCCAGCACCGCTTGAAGTGATAGAGATGGATCCGCCTGTCTCAACCCCGCGCATGGCGGCTCCCGGCATCTTTATTATGGTCCTGGGTTTGATCGGGGGAATCGGATTGCTGGTCTCGATTCTCCTGCGGAAGTGATCAAGAGGGCCCCTTGCACAAAGTTAGGTTTATTATTCTGGTTGCCACAGTCTCTGCATTGGCTTTGCTGGGATTGGTTGACCCAACCCGGCATTCGGCTCTGGCTCAACAACCCACAGGTTCGATCCCCACTGTTACAGGCACACCTTCAGGCCCCACCATACGCGTGGATCAAAGTCTCCAGCAGGTACGTGTGTATGCGGGTCCCAGCTCATTTGATTACCCGGCCATTGGCGTATTGTTGGGGAGCGAAACCGCGCCGGCGCTCGCCCGTGCCAGGGACAAGGACGATTGGATCCAAATTTATTATCCAGGAGTACCTGGCTCAATTGGCTGGGTATGGTCTTTACAAGTTAAACTTTCGCCGGGCGCGCTTTTGCCTCTCATTGATATCCCACCAACGCCCACGCCTTTTTCGACTCCGACCATCGACCCAACTCTTGAAGCCGCATTCATGGGCCAGCAGACTCCCACCCGTTTGCCAACATTTACGCCGCCACCGGCTCTCGAACAGCCTCTGTTTCAAGACGAGTCTGAGAGCGGGAGCAGCGCGAGCGGTATCCCCAGCGGCCTATTGATATTAAGCCTTGCTTTGTTTGGTTTCTTTGGGGCTGTGATCTCGTATCTACGCGGAAGATGAGTCGTTGGCCCGCGAAATAAAGATGTGCCTGACTTTTGTTCAGCAAACAAAAAGACCGATGACTCGGTCTTTTTGTTATCACTTGGGATTTAGGATTGAACTTTAGTTCTGGCAGGAGCAGGAGCCACCGCAGCCACAGCCGCCTTCGCCGTGCTCATGGCCGTGTTCCTTTGCGTTGGGATTATCCACTGCGAAGCCAGCGCCGCGTACGGGATCGTTGACGAAGTCAATGGTACCGCGACAACAAATACCTCTGGCGGATGCGGACCCGGCGGCTGGAGGCGGAACTCGTCCGCGACAGCGTGCTGCACGTGGCCGGGCAGTTGGACATCACCGCCGGCGGGCCGGACATCGACTACAACGAAGGGCTCGCCAAC
>JANMSY010000144.1:0-5006 GCA_031389865.1 Anaerolineales bacterium
TCTATATGGCATTATTTTTTTCTTGCAATCCCGCAATAAACTAGCGGCAGTTCAATTATCCAATGAAGGAGACATAACCATGAATTTCTATCTTCACCCTTACCCGTACCGTCAGCTGACCCGCCGCGCAATGGAAAATCGCGATCGCACTCTCGGCATTAACGTCCATGAAGAGCAGGATGCGTATATCCTCTCAGCCCTGGTACCCGGCCTCAAAGCTGAAGACCTGTCTATTCAAGTACTGGAGGACATTTTACGCATCGAAGGTGAGTACAAAGCGGATGACAACAATTATCTTGTTCGCGAACTCCCCACAGGCTCCTTCACGCGGACCCTGCGCCTGCCCTCCGCCATCGATGCGGGTCAGGTCCAAGCAAATATTGCCGATGGTGTGTTAACGCTGACGCTGCCCAAGGCTGAATCTGCCCGCCCGAAGAAGATCAGCATTAAGTCCAGGTAGGAAGCGGTGGTTCATTTCCAGACCCATGCACATGCGTGGGTCTTTTTTTATCCAATGGGGAGCGTGTATAATTCGCCCATTCCTAACTCTGGAGAAAGACCGTGCGTTTAAGATCCATCATCCTTTTCATCATAATCATCGCTGTCATGAGTGCCTGCGGAAACAGCGCTGAGCCAACTGCCACATCTGCTCCCCTTCCAACAGATACTGTAGTTGCACCTCCTGTATTAACTTCCACGCCAACCGTACCCCTGGCGGTGCTGGTTATTCCCACGGACCTTGACCCCGATACATCCAATCTCTATCAGACGACCGTCTACGATCTCGCGCAACAATCCGGGCTTCGTTTTCAGGTACGCAATGCATTTACAGAGGCCGATCTCGAACCAGGCCTGCAGACGGTCATAGCAGTTTCAACCGACCCGGGCATTGCCGCGCTCGCGGCTGCGGCGCCTCAAGTCCAGTTCCTTGCGATCAATATTCCAAACATTACCGCAGGCGGAAACGTCAGCGTGCTGGGAAACAATGCGCAGACCGATACCGCCGCTTTTCTGGCTGGGTATACGGCAGCATTGATCAGCGATGATTACCGCATTGGCATGATGATGCCCAAGGATAACGCCGATGCCATCCGTGCCCTCAACGCATATACAAATGGCATGGTATTTTATTGTGGGACGTGTCCGCGAAATTTTTTCTATGCATGGTCCTATCCACAATACATAGAGATCCCTGCAGACGTGGATGTAAATACGTATAATGCCTACGCGGATATCCTGATACTGCAATACAAGGTCAATACCATCTATATCCACCCGGATGTATATACTGAGGAGCTTGCAAACTATATTGGCACAACCGGCACAACTATGATTGGGACGATCAGTCCTGAACAACTACCTGCAGGCTGGGCCATGACAATCGAGCCGGATGTGATCAAGGCGATCCAAAACGCGTGGCCCGATCTGCTCAGCGGAAAGGGCGGGGTCACAGTTCAATCTCCCCTTGGGCTGGCGGATGTGGACCCAGAAATTATCACCCCGGGAAAACGGCGCCCTGTTGAGCAAATGCTCAGTGACCTGCAGGCCGGACTCATCAATATCGACACAGTCCCCTAAGAGACTGTTTCTTAACTCACCACAAAGGACACAAAGAGCACGCAGGTTTGACAGATCGATGGGCAAAATTCGTGTAAATCCGTGAAATTCGTGGCTAAACCTGGTTTGAAAGGCGTTTTACCATGGCTTCAAACTACTTAAGAAACACTCTCTAAAAAGGTTCTTAAAACCAGAACTCCCGTGTGATGAGCACGGGAGCCCTGGCATCAACGAGGCTCACAAAAAGGAGGAGAAATGTGAGATGCTATAAGGTCACACTAATGGGCGCAGCTACTCGTTCCATGCGGTGGCCATGTCCGAGCCATGCCATTGCTTTGATGACCAGCACCGCCGGGTTTACCGGTTTGACGAGGCACTCATCTGCGCCGGAACGATTGGCTTCCAGGATCTCTTCCACGGTGTTGGCGGAAATGAGCATAAGAATCGGACCACGACAGGTGGCGCGCAAATCCCTCAGGAACGCTCCGCGTTTTTCCTTTGGCAGCTGAATGTCAACCACGATGAGGGATGGATCGATTAAGCGCGCGCTTTGGACCGCGTCTGAAGTTTCTGTTTCTATAAGGACAATGCAATTCCTCTGGCTGAAAAGCACATTCCAGGATGCGGCACTCTCAGGCTGATCGGATATGATCAGTACAGTGTGAGCGGTTTCTACATCTGTTTTCCAGGTAACCATAAGACGTCCTTTCTTTCAGCTCATTTACTTGACGGGTTTCAAGCCCGCATGTTACACTCGGGAAAGTAAGTAATTTTTCAGAAAGGAGACGCACCCGATGTTCAAGAAGACCCAGACCATGGCACCAACTTTTGTAAGTGTCATTTTTGATTCTCGGAGTGCGCCTGCTATTCGTTAATTTACACGCAATGTAAATGACGGCCACGGTGCACCCGCCCGTGGCCGTTTTGATTCATGCGCGGTCATGGGCAAATGCCTGTGGCCGCTTTTTGTTTCCATATCATCCGGAGGTAAAAATGTTCGACATACAAACCCAATTATTCGAAGGCAAAGACATCCGTTTCGGTCCCATCGATCATGAGAAGGACCCGCAAATCGAGGCCAGATGGACTCACGATTCTGATTTCATGCGCATGATGGAAATCGCTCCTGCGCGTCCCATGTCTGCCGCGCTGGTGAAGAAGCAGTATGAGAAGCTTGAAAAGCAAATAGACGAGGACAAGAATCTCTACCATTTCGCCATCCGCGCCAGGGAGGATGACAGGCTGATCGGCAAGGCTGCCATTCAGTGGATCGAGTGGGCGAACGGCAATGGCTTTCTCCGCCTTGGCATTGGTGCTGCGGAGGACCGCGGCAAAGGATATGGTTCCGAGGCTTTGAAGATGCTGCTGCGCTTCGGTTTTGCAGAGTTGAATCTATTCCGTCTCAGCGCCATCGTGCCGGAATACAACACGGCCGCCATAGCCTCGCTAAAGAAATTCGGTTTTATCGAAGAGGTGAGACGGCGTCAATCAGTTGAACGGGACGCCCGCCGCTGGGATGTGCTTGTTTTCGGCTTGCTGAAGGATGAATGGCTGAAGCACTCTGAAGAGGTTCAGCGGCAGGCACAGGCATAACCTGGACGTGATGTAGAAATGAGGAAGCGATGAAAGATTTATTCCGCGGCGAACTGGTCCGCCTGACATTTGAAGAGCCGGAAACACATGCAAAGTCGGAGGTCCGCTGGCAGCGCGATTCGGAATTTGTCCGCCTGGCGGATAGTGATCCGCTTGAACTATCTTCCGAGAAGAAGATCAGGGATCGGGTTGAGAAGCGTTTTGAAAAAGGATTCCAGCCTGAACGATATTCGTTTGCTGTCCGCACGCTGGCTGAAGATAAGTGGATCGGCTTTTTCGGCCTGTACCTGGATTTGATCCACAGCGAGGCATGGGTGGGCATTGGGATCGGCGAGCGCGATTTCTGGGGCAGGGGCTACGGCACCGATATGATGAAGGTCTGCCTGCGCTATGCTTTTTCAGAGCTGGGCCTCCAGCGCGTGGCATTGGGTCTGCATGCATACAATGAACGTGCATTGCGATCCTATGAGAAGGCGGGCTTTCGGATGGAGGGCCGCACCCGCCAGGACATGCTGCGTGAAGGCAAACGCACCGATACCTTGTGGATGGGCATCCTGCGCGAGGAATGGCTGCAACAAAATGGAGATAACCCATGAAGGATATTTTTACAGGAAAACTTGTGCGATTATCCGCATTTGACCCGGATGAAATGAGCAAGGCTTTTTCACGCTGGTATCTAAATTCGGAATACGTACGCCTGCTCAATTCATCTGCGCGCGTCATGCAGTCACCCAAAGCGGCGTTGAAGTGGATGGAAAAAGAGGTGAGTGAGATGTCACCTGCCAGTTATTTCTTTAGCATCCGTTCACTCGCAGATGACAAGCTGATCGGTGAGTTGAATCTTGACGTTTTCAACTGGAGTGGCCGCGATGCGTTCGTAGGGCTTGGCATTGGAGAAACCGAATACTGGGGCAAAGGCTATGGCACAGATGTGATGAACGTTCTGCTGCGCTTTGCCTTTACCGAGATCAACCTGCGGCGTGTGACCCTGACCGTATTTGAATACAACCCGCGTGCCATCCGTTCCTATGAGAAGGCAGGCTTCCGTCATGAAGGACGTGTACGCCAGATGCTAAACCGGGAAGGACGCCGATGGGATGAACTTTTCATGGGCATCCTGCGTGAGGAATGGTTGGAACTGAACGCCGCCACCATTGCTGGCGAGTGGAACAGAAAGGAAATGGATAAAAAATTATGAACACGAAATTACAAACTGAACAGGCGATTCTCGACCCAGGCCTCAAGCTGCGTCCCGTTCAATGGAGCGATCTCGAAGCTGTCGCCAGGCTGATCTACGAGGTCTGCGAGGCGGACGGCGACACCACGGTTGCGGTCACATCAGATGAGCTTAAACACGAATGGGAAACTCCAGAGTTCAACCTGGCGACAGATGCTTTTGTGGTCGAAGCCGGTGATGGGCGTATTGTCGGCTTTGAAGAGTTCAACAATCAACACGGCCACTACTCCCTGAGCACAGATGGTTATGTCCACCCTCAATTCAAAGGGATGGGTATTGGCACATCCTTGCTGCGTACGATTGAAGAGCGTGCCCTCCAGGAAACCTCTCTGGCAGACCCGGACGTGCGCGTCTTCCTGCGAAGCATTATTGACAACCGTGACCCATCCAGCCATGATCTTCATAAGAATGAAGGCTATCATCCCATGCGCTATCACTGGCGGATGGAAGTTGTCCTGGATGGACCGCCTGTAGAGCCAAAGTTTCCCGAGGGAGTCGAGCTGCGTCCCTTTATCAAAGGCGAACATGATGTCAAAGTCTGGCAGGCACAGAACGAATCGTTTCGCGATCACTGGGGCAGCCATGATGTGACTCTGGAAGAATGGAAGCGCAGCCGGTT
>JANMSY010000153.1:0-18876 GCA_031389865.1 Anaerolineales bacterium
TTTGTTGCAGGCATTTTTCTGTTCGTTGCAGGTATCGGACGTTTGATTGGCGCAAACTGGTTCTATACCCAGGGCGGTCACAAATTGCGCTTTTTCAAAGGTGGGAAAGCGCAATTTGTGACCGTGGGCATTATACATGTGAGGCATCATGAAAGTTGCAGTTGGATTTGATCACGCGGGTTTTCCGCTCAAACAAAGCGTGTTGGAGGCTGTCCGCAACGCGGGGCACGAACCGATTGACGTGGGTACGGACAGCGCCGAGCCGGTGGATTACCCTGATTTTGCCGAAAAGATTGGACATGCGATTCAAAACGGGGAAGCCGCGCGCGGGGTTTTAGTATGCGGCTCGGGCATCGGCGCATGCATTGCCGCGAATAAAATGAAGGGTGTGTATGCATCCATCTGCCATGACACGTATTCGGCTGCACAGGGAGTCATGCATGATGATATGAATGTGATGTGTTTGGGCGGCCGCGTGATCGGACCTGAGCTTGCGACATCACTGATCAAGGCATTTTTAGGTGCGCGTTATATAGGAAATGACGCAGGTGGGGAACGGCTGGCAAGACGAGTTGCAAAGATACACAAGCTTGAAGATGATGCAAGTGAGTAGAAGAACAATATATTCTGCTGCCTATTGGGGTGGAATGATGCCGAACCCCAAACTGAACACGGGTGATCTCGATATGTTCCCTGAGTCACTCGGAACTTACGCGACCACCGAGGAGAAGAGGAAATAACATGTCAGACGTAATTAAGAAATTGACAGCATTAGGCCAGTCTCTCTGGTATGACAATATCCAGCGTGCCTTGCTCGAAAGCGGCGAACTCAAAGCCATGATCGAACGTGGCGACATTCGCGGCGTCACTTCCAACCCGACGATCTTCAACAATGCCATCGCCAAATCAACGGACTATGATTCCGCACTTTTGCCTCTTGCCTGGGCAGGCTGGGATGCAGAAAAGATCTTCTGGCAGCTTGCGATTGAAGACATTCGCGGGGCATGTGATGCATTCACGCCGTTATATGAAGAATCGAACGGTGGCGATGGATATGTCAGCCTGGAGGTGAGTCCGTTTCTTGCCAACGATACGGATAAAACCGTGGCACAGGCCGAGCAACTGTGGGTGCGCGTTGCGCGGCCAAACCTGATGGTCAAAATCCCTGCAACGCAGGCGGGCATCCCTGCCATTCGCAAAGCCATTGCAGCAGGACTCAACATCAACGTCACGTTGATCTTTTCGCTGGCGCGGTATGCCGAGGTGATGAATGCCTATCTCAGCGGCCTCGGAGATCGCGCCGCGGCGGGACATCCCGTTGATCATATTGCGTCGGTCGCCTCGTTCTTCGTCTCGCGTGTCGATTCAAAAATTGATCCGAAACTCCCTGATGGTTCACCTCTTAAGGGAAAAGCCGCCATCGCGAATGCGAAACTGGCATACGATGTATTCCAGAAAACATTTGCGGGCCGCCGCTGGGAAAATCTCAAGGTCAAGGGTGCCCATGTCCAGCGTCCGTTGTGGGCGAGCACCAGCACAAAAAACCCTGCATACCCCGATACCATCTATGTGGATAACCTGATCGGCCCCGAAACGGTCAACACAGTTCCACCTGCCACACTCGACTCCTTCCGCGATCACGGCACAGCTGCCATAACCCTGTTACGCGATCTGGACCAGGCGCAGGATGCGCTCAAACAGCTTGAAGCCGCGGGTGTTTCGATGGATGTTGTCACACAGGAACTGGAAGATGAGGGAGTCAAATCATTTGGGCAAGCGTTTACACAACTGCTTGCGACCATTGAGGAGAGGCGGAAAAGCGCCGTGTCTTCTCTTGGACCTTTGGCGGATGCTGTCTCTATACGTATGACCCAGTTCGAAGAGGATTCGGTACATACACGCTTGTGGGCGCACGATGCCTCATTATGGACATGTGATGCCGCAGCGCAGGCCGAAGTGAAGCTCCGCATGGGCTGGCTGGACTCTCCGTTGAAAGCTCGTGAGCTGATCCCTGCTTATAGGGCATTTGCCAATGAAATCCACAAGGAAGGGATCGAACGTGTACTCGTTCTGGGCATGGGCGGCTCATCGCTCACCGCAGAGGTATTCAGCTCACTGCAAGCCGCAGCGAATATTGAAGCGCCGCTCTCTCTGGCAATTCTGGATTCAACCGAGCCTCAACAAGTTGCAATGGCGGCCGAACACTATCAACCAGATAAAAGCTTGTATATCGTTGCCAGTAAATCAGGCGGCACCGCCGAAGTGATGGCCGCGTTCGATTACTTCCGGAAATTAAGCAATGGAGATGGCTCACGCTTCGTTGCGATCACCGATCCGGGCACATCCTTGGAAGCGCTGGCTCGAACGCATAACTTCAGAAAAATATTTTCTTCCGACGAATCCGTTGGCGGACGTTTCTCCGCGCTGACAGACTTCGGCCTTGTCCCTGCCGCCCTGCTTGGCATGGATTTGAACCGCCTGATCGAACGCGCCGAATGGATGCGTGCTCAATGTTTTGCTTCCAGCAGTGGATTGGATAGCGAAGATGGTAAAGTGCAAACGCACGGACGAAGCGTGCCCGCGGCGCGCAACCCGGGTTTGGCGTTGGCGGCCGTGATGGCAGAGTCTGCGCTCGCAGGCCGCGACAAATTGACGATCCTGAGCGACGTGCCTTTGTCCGCTTTTGCAGGATGGATCGAGCAGATCGTCGCCGAGTCCAGTGGCAAGAATGGGAAGGGCATCCTGCCTGTGCCACTGGAACCTCTGGGCGATGTGAATATCTATGGCAATGACCGCCTGTTTGTGTATTTGCGCCAAACGGGTGAACTGGATGAAGCGATGAAGTCCCTGCATGAGGCTGGTCATCCCGTGGTCGAATGTAGGATTCCAGATCTAAATGAAATCAGCGCGGAGATGTACCGCTGGCAGGTTGCCACGGCGCTGGCATGTGCAGCTCTTGGTGTCAATGCGTTTGACCAGCCGAATGTGGAAAGCAGCAAAAAGATCACCAAGGCAAGGATCGCCGATTACCAGAAGACGGTGAAGTTGGCCGAAGGTGAGCCTGCCTGGAACCGTGATGGCGTGAGCTTGTTCTCATCCTCCAGTGTGAGCGGCGATGACCTTGCGGACATATTGAAGGGTTTTCTGGCGGAGGCACAGCCGAATGGCTATGTGGCCATTAATGCCTATCTGCCGCGCGGCGAGGACACGATCAAGATCCTGCAGGAGATGCGCACTGCCATCCGTGCGAAGACGGGGAATGCCGTGACAGCGGGCTTTGGCCCGCGCTTCCAGCATTCCACGGGCCAGTTCCACAAGGGTGGGTTGAAGAATGCATTGTTCATCCAGATCACTGCTGAACCTGAACAGGATATTGACATTCCCACCGAAGGCCTGACGTTCGGTACATTGATCCGCGCCCAGGCATTGGGCGATTATGAAGCGTTGATCAAAGCAAAGAAAAAAGTTTTGCGGGTTCATTTGTCATCTATAAATGCAATCAAGACCCTGATTGAAGCGATATGAGGTTGTGCTATACTCTGCAATAGACCAGGAGATTTTCCCATGTTAGATGTAAATGAACGTATGGTGCGAATTCATATCGAGAAATTGCCCGAAGGTGTATATCTTGCTACATCCGATGATGTGCAGGGTTTGGTCGCGCAGGGTCGCACAATTGCTGAGACAGTTGAAATTGCCCGCGATGTGGCGCGCAAATTATTGGAAGCGCAGGAGAATATTCAACTCCCACAGTTCAGCGAGAGTTTTGATTATCAGTTGATTGTGGAAGGCTGACAATTGGAGGCTATCTGGTTTTCGCTAAATGCAGATTATCAAAAAACTCAAGGCATTTGGCTTTGAGTTTCTTCGTCACGCCGCTGGCATAACCCGTCAAGTGGCAGGTTTACAACAATCCCGAATCATCCTGGCGACATGCCCGAAGGAACATTGCGAGCGATATTAAAACAATCGGGAGTTACCCCTAACGAGTTTTTGGAAGAAAAGTAATTTTATGGCATCCTTTGAAGACAAATATCTCGACGTTCTGCAAAATATTGAAATGGCGATTGTGAGCGTATATCGCGAGCATGACGATTTGCTGGATTATGATGTGGATAAAGTTTTGAATCTGCTTTGGAAGGAATACAGAAATGAACAGATTAACAAAACAACGCCCATGCCTATACTCAACGCAAATGCTCAAAAAGTTTATAACCAGGTCAAGGCGATGTGCGAGTGGCGGCTTGGGCGAACGGAAATGACCGGCACGAAAGGCGCAGTCAGATTAAAGCTTGAGCCGATTTCCATTGACGAAATTATGGATTGTTTGAAGCGGATTCGTAAATCTGTAGATTTGTGGACCAAGCGGAGCGGACGTCAGGGTTATCTGTATTTTATTGATAACAACATTGGCGCATGAATCAAAGGATGTACTGAGATAACCGACCTAACCTCCCAAAAATGCATCCCTTGTCGCGGCGGCGAGCCGTCTCTAACTGAATCCGAAATCTCAGACTTGATGCCTGACGTCCCGCAATGGCAACTCGTGGTGCGGGAGGGCATCCCGCAATTGGAGCGCGTCTTCAAATTTAAGGACTATGCCCAGGCGTTGGAGTTTACAAACAAAATCGCCGCAATCGCGGAAGAACAAGATCATCACCCCATGATTATTCTTGAATGGGGAAGAGTAACTGTCCATTGGTGGACACATGTGGTCAAGGGTTTGCATAAGAATGATTTCATCATGGCGGCGAAAACGGATGAGATTTCGAACGATTCGCAATGACGCCAAAAAAGTTGACACGCAGGGATTTTCTGAAACTTGTCGGGACTGGATTGCTCGATATTATTCTGCTGGCAATTGGAGGAGCATCGTATGGGATGTTCGTGGAACCCAACTGGCTAAAGGTGGAGAGAATAAAACTAAAGCTGCCGCGGCTCCCGCGTGCATTTTCAGGCTTGCGGCTGGCACAGATCAGCGATATCCATATGGGCGGCTGGATGAGTCTAACTCGCTTTCAGCATGTAGCAGATATGGTCCTGGCTCAAAAGCCCGATGTTCTGTTAATAACAGGGGATTTCCTCACGGGCCATCAGTTTACGGATAGATCAAGGCAGGCTGTAGCAGATCTGATGGCTGTTTTATCTCCATTGGCAAAATCCATCCCCACTTTTGGGATACTTGGCAATCATGATTATTGGACGGGCCCGCAGGCTGTCCGCGAAATATTACGTTCCTGTGGTATTACGGACCTCACAAATAATGTTTTCAGGCTTACGCGTGAAGACCAACATATGTACTTGTGTGGGGTGGACGATGTTTGGGAAGGTGATGTCCGTCTGGAGGATGTGCTGTCTCAATTGACGGACAATGGTGCTGCGATATTGTTGGCCCATGAACCCGATTTTGCGGATACAAGCGCGGCTACGGGGAAATTTGATCTGCAAATCTCCGGTCACTCGCACGGTGGACAGGTTGTCATTCCATTTTTTGGGCCGCCCATTCTGCCTCACCTCGGCCGAAAATATCCGAGTGGGCTTTACAAAGTCCAGGGGATGTTCCAATATACGAACCGCGGCGTGGGGATGATTACGCCGCCAATCCGATTTAATTGTTTACCTGAAATTACGATTTTTACTTTGGAAAGTGAATAAATAGCCCGGCCAGGTTTTTATTTTTTCGTGGCTTGATATCGAATCAGCCGGTGCCAAATCTTCAGTGCCCAGAGCTGATTCCCCAGAAAACCAAGGATTTCACCCAGTAGTGCATCAAAATATTTTGGGATGGGCGGCAGCGGCATGGCCGGGCTGAAATCCACTTTGCGGCCATCAATGGTGAATCCATAGCGGCCTGTGCGATGGATAGTAGGAGACGCTTCGAGCCATTGCCGGATGATGATGCGTTGTGATGGTGTCCAACTGTCTGGCAGGTCAGAGGTCGCCTTTACGCCACAGATGTGTGTCAGATCCAGGAAGAGCTGTTTCTGATTCGGAGTGAGGGATTTGCTTTCAGAAAAAAACGCCACATCCGGGTCCACGTTTACGAGTGACATTAACCACAGACGATTGACACTGGTGCGGATACCATTTTTTAAGCCGGGCGTAGTCTGGTTATACAACAGGTAACTATAAAAGCGGGAGTCCCACCAGTTCCCCACGTCCGCTCCAATGCGGATGGCGTCGCATATTCCTAGTGCAGGCAGAATCGGAGTGCCACACAAAAGCAGGTAGGCATCTCCGGCCGCCTCCCGAATGACTTGCAGGGCCTGCCGATATGCTGTTTCACGCGGGATATCCAGATGACGTTTGCCGGGCTGGGCACCTGCTGAGAGGAAATCCAACTTTAGATAATCATAGCCCCACGCTCGAACCTTTCGAATTAAGCTCTTCAACCATTCCATGACTTCGGGATGGGTGGTATCCAAAGCATAGGTATCTGTAGACCATTCGAATCCTGTAACCAACAAATTCCCATCATAATCACGCAACAACCAGTCCTGATGATCTTTGAAGATCGTAGATGTTTTTCCCACAACAAGCGGTGCCAGCCATAACCCGGCTTTTCGACCCGTGGCTTTAATTTTTGCGGCGAGAGTATCCATGCCTGACGGGAACTTTTCATTTGGCTCCCATTCTCCGGGGTTGATCTGCCAGCCATCGTCTATTTGGAAAACATCAAATGGCAGATCGCCCAGACCTGATAGAACATTCTGCACGTTCTCCTCGTTGATCGTGTTGTAGAGACTGTACCAGGAGCACCAAACACGCGGAGACGGTTTTGTGTTCGATCTCCCAAAGCGCTGGCCGAGCAGGCTTGCATATCGTGAAAAGATCTCGATTTCGCTCCCCTGTGCGACGAACCAGTCCCCGCTTCCTGATTCGTACCAGCCGTGGAGCGTGCCATCATGAATGGACACATGTGCATCCAAGGCGAGTGCGCCCAGGAGGATAATAGTTCCATCTGCAAGCTCTGCTGCGCCCAGCCAGGAACCATTGGGGTGAGGGTGACGTGCATAGACGGGATCTGTCTGTCTGCTTTGGAACGAGGCGGGCTTCATGGCGGGCAATTCGTGGAGCGGATCGGTCCAGGCTGTCAGTGACCATGATTGCCATCCATGGCGATAGAAGCGTATCGCCGGCTGAGGCAGCTTCAGGCGTAGGGATGTCGCGTTGATGATTTGTGAGTCGGGGGCGTGAGGCACGGAGTCCAATGTGATGTGTGATGTCGGCATGATGCAATTATCCCGCGCATATTGTTGACGGTCAAATTGAATTGTGGCATAATCCAAAAACCAAAGGCTGCGAAGAGAACGAGTAGATCTGCCAGGACTGTCAGCGAGTGTGGAGGCGGTGAGAGCCACATCAGGAAAGCAGATCGAAAATCATCTCAGAGCCGCAAGCTGAAAACCGAGTAAGCGAGCCGACGTTGTTCTTCGTTATCAGAACAGGATGATGCTGGTCATCCAATGAGAGCTCCATGAGCCTGCAACGGCCAGGATGGAGAATCAGAGTGGTACCGCGAGAATTTTCTCGTCTCTGTTTGGAGACGAGATTTTTTGTTTTTTGGAGGCATGAATGTTCAAACCTGTATCGTCGAAACTCAATGTTACTTCCATGGAAGAGAGCGTGCTGAAGTTTTGGAAACAAGCCGAAATCTTCAAGAAGACGGTTGAGCAGCGTCAGGGTGCGCCTGAGTTTGTTTTTTACGAGGGCCCTCCCACTGCCAATGGAAAGCCCGGTGTTCACCATGTGCTGGCGCGCGTCTTCAAGGACATGTTCCCGCGCTATAAGATCATGCGCGGCTACCAGGTCTCGCGCCGCGGCGGCTGGGACACACATGGCCTGCCTGTTGAAATCGAAGTGGAAAAGCAGCTGGGCTTCAACAGCAAACATCAGATCGAGGAATACGGCATCGATAAATTCAACGAGCTTTGCCGCAAGTCTGTATTTACCTACATTCAGGATTGGGAACGCCTCACCGATCGCATCGCGTTCTGGGTTGATCTCCAGGACGCCTATGTGACATACACCAACGAGTACATCGAGTCGGTTTGGTGGATCTTGAAAAACTTCTGGGATAAGGATCTGCTCTACAAAGGCTATAAGGTCGTTCCTTATTGCCCGCGTTGTGGCACGCCTCTATCAGACCATGAAGTTGCCCAGGGATATGAAGACACGACGGACCCCTCGGTTTTTGTCCGTATGCCTCTTGTTGACAAGCCCGATACTTCACTGCTGGTGTGGACGACGACCCCGTGGACATTACCGGGTAACGTCGCGGTGGTCGCGCATCCAGATGTGGATTATGTGACGGTCGAACGCGATAACGATGGCAAAACGGAAAAATTGATCCTTGCCAAAGCCCTGGTACAGAAAGTGTTTGGCGAAGAGGAAGTTAAAGTCGTTGATACGTTCAAGGGTAAGAAACTTCACGGGATGAAATATCAGCCTCTCTATACGTTCATGCCCACGGACAAGCCGGCGTATTATGTTGTGACAGGTGACTACGTCACAACCGAAGATGGCACAGGTTTGGTGCACACAGCCCCCGCCTTCGGCCAGGAAGATATGGAAACAGGCAAGAAGTATGACCTGCCCGTTTTGATGACTGTCCTCCCAGACGGCACATTCATGTCTGAAATCACTCCGTGGCGCGGTGTGTTCGTCAAAGACGCGGACCCGCTGATCATCGATGATCTGCGCGCGCGCGGCCTGTTGTTAAAGTCAGAAGCGTATACACATAGCTATCCATTCTGCTGGCGTTGCCATACGCCGCTGTTGTATTACGCGCGCTCATCCTGGTACATCCGCACAAGCGCCTATCGCGACCGGCTCGTTGAATTGAACAATACCATCCATTGGGTTCCTGAGCATACCAGGGAGGGCCGTTTTGGGAACTGGCTTGCCAATAATATAGACTGGTCACTTTCACGCGAACGGTATTGGGGCACGCCGCTCCCGGTGTGGGAGTGTGAACAATGTGACCATCGTGAGTGCTTTGGTTCGGTGCAGGAATTATCTGGAAAAGCCGGACGTGATTTAAGACAACTCGACCTGCATCGTCCTTATGTGGATGATGTTCACTTTCCCTGTTCTGTCTGCGGCAACCAGATGACTCGCGTCAAGGATTTGATCGATGTGTGGTTCGACTCGGGTTCGATGCCTGTGGCGCAATGGCACTATCCGTTTGAAAATAAGGCCCAGTTCGAATCCCAGTTTCCCGCGGATTACATCTGTGAAGCTGTTGATCAAACACGCGGCTGGTTCTATACGCTTCATGCCATTAGTACACTGCTCTTCGATCAGGTAGCTTTCAAGAACGTTCTCTCACTGGGTCACATTCAGGATGGTGATGGGCGCAAGATGTCCAAGTCATTGGGAAATATTGTCCAGCCCTGGGATGTTCTGAATGCCCACGGAGCGGATGCACTGCGCTGGTATCTTTATACTGCGACACCACCCGGGGTAGAGCGCCGCTTCTCTTCTGATTTGGTGGGTGAGGTGATACGCAGTTTCACCCTCACGTTGTGGAACGTTTATTCGTTCTTTGTGACCTACGCGAACCTCGATAAACCCACCGTCACCACCATGCCAATCGCAACCAGTGATCTCGATCGCTGGCTGTTATCTGAATTGAATGTGCTTGTCCGTGACGTGACGGAGGCATACGAGAATTATGATGTGCCAAACGCGACGCGTCCGATCTCTGCTTTTGTGGAAAAACTTTCGACATGGTATCTGAGACGTTCGCGGCGCCGCTTCTGGAAGTCTGAATCGGATTCCGATAAACAGGCCGCTTACTCGACCCTTTATACAGCTCTTGTGACCGTGGCAAAGCTGCTCGCGCCATCCATGCCTTTCCTGGCCGATGAGTTGTACCAGAACCTCGTGCGGTCCATGGACGAGTCCGCGCCCGAGTCTGTTCATCTTGCCAGGTGGCCGGAAGTTTTGCCAGAGATGATCGACGAATCCTTGAATCGCGATATGGCACTGGTCATGCGTCTGGTTTCACTGGGGCATTCTGCACGTCAGAAAGCGAATCGTAAGGTACGTCAGCCATTGGCAGAGGTGGCTTTCTCTTTGGGCAATCCCTCTGAGCGAAAAGCAGTTGAGACCTATGCCGACCTGTTCATGGATGAGTTGAACGTCAAACAAGTCCGTTTGCTGGATGCTTCCACAGAGGCTGTCTCTCATGCGGTCAAGCCCCTGCCGAAGCAGCTTGGACAGAAATATGGCAATAAATTTCCTGCCATCCAGAAAGCGATCCTTGCCATGAACTCCGAGGAGGCTGCCCGCCCATTATTAGTGGGTGAGCCGCTGCGTGTGGAAGTCAACGGTGAAACATACGATGTGTTGCCTGATGAAGTGGAAGTGAAGGCGCTTGCAAAAGAGGGCTTCGCCGTAGCGGAAGATGGGCCATACGTCGCTGCGTTGGTCACTGAGCTGACTCCCGAACTCGCCCAGGAGGGCCTGGCGCGCGAATTTGTCCGCCGCGTACAGGATCTGCGCAAGAGCGCCGAACTGGATGTCGCTGACAGGATCGAACTGTTCGTCGAAGCCTCGGCAGGCCTCAGGTCCGCGGTGGAGGCGCACACGGAGTACATCACCGTCGAGACGCTGACATCCAGCCTCGTGTTTGGAAGTCCGCCCGAGGAGGCATCCGTTGTGGAAGATGAATTCGAAGGTGAAAAGGTCATCGTTGGGTTGGTGAAAAAACACGCGTAGTAGTCCTGTGGATAAACGTGAAAGGCGCATCGCAAGGTGCGCCTTTTCCTTGCCGCGTTATATAATGCCCACGGTCACAAATTGCGCTTTCCCACCTTTGAAAAAGCGCAATTCGTGACCGCCCTGGGTATAATACAAATAACGATTAATACCTTGAGGTGAAATTTGTTTGAAAAACTTCCCCTGATTGTCCGGAAAACGCTTGCATGGAGCGTACATCTCTTCACTGCCAGCGGCGCCATATGGGGATTTCTCACGCTGATTGCGATATTCGAGCAGAACTGGCGCATGGTGATCGTGTGGATGATCGTCGCCATGTTTGTGGATGGATTTGACGGACTCCTGGCGCGCTGGTTTCGCGTGAAGGAATATGCGCAGGGCGTGGACGGCGGTCTGCTCGACAATATTATTGACTACCTAAATTACGTGGTAGTTGCGGCATTCATATTGATCAAGGCCCCACATATTTTGCCTGCGGGTTTTGAAATGCCAGGGGCTTTCGCAATTTTGTTGACATCCGGGTACCAGTTCTCGCAAGTGGATGCAAAGAATGACGAGCAGTCGTATTTCTTCAAAGGTTTTCCATCGCTCTGGAATTTTCTTGTGATCTATCTGATGCTCCTGCAGCTACATCCCTGGATCAATCTTGCGATATTGATTATCTGCAATGTCCTTGTCTTCGTACCCATCAAATATCTTTATCCGACACGCAATACTCGTCTGCGGCGGCTCACACTTGGCCTCACCTACCTTTATGGTGCGATTGGTATTTGGGGACTCCTGCAATATCCCAGTGTTCCACAGTGGGTGATGTGGGTTTCGTTTCTCTATGTGGCCTATTATGTGCTGCTCAGCTTTTTCCCAAAAATCGGCGGGACGAAAACCGCGTAGCTTTGTTATGTATATTGCCAAAATTTCGGAGCCCACCCAGGAACTTTATGATGCGCTACAGGTTTTGATTCCTCAACTGGGGACTCATAAAATTCCACCCAGGCGCGTTGAATTAACTGCGCTGCTTGGTTCAGAGTGTTCCACGCTTTTGGCAGCGCGCGAACCCGATGAAAATGGACAGATCGTGGCGCTCCTCAGTCTGACAATTTACCGCGCTCCCACGGGGCTGAGGTCAATTGTCGAGGATGTTGTTGTTGATGAGAAAATGCGGCGGCGCGGGATTGGGGAGGCGCTGGTCCGCCATGCCATCGATCTGGCGCGCGAAGCCGGCGCAAACGGAGTGGGACTCACATCCAATCCACAACGTGAGGCTGCAAATCAGTTGTATCTATCCATGGGGTTTGAACTTCGTAAGACCAATCCATATTTTTACAGGCTTGGATAGGTTTTTGGCAAAAAAAAGGCAGGTCTCAAAAAGACCTGCCTTTCTGCTTTCTTCGATATCAGGGTTTCTTCCCTTTTCCATTATTGCTCTTGTCCTTGTTTTTGTCTTTGTCGTTATTTTGATTACTGCTATGGCTATTACTGTCATTGCCACTGCCGTTGTTATCGTGATTCTGATTCGACATGACAATGCCCAGCTTGCCCCTTTTGTCATCGCCCATCACAGCTTTGCGGAATTGTCCCCAATTGGCAGGACTTGTGCCATCTTCCAAGATAAAGTTGCTGTAATCTCCATCCTGTTTTGCCTGCAGAATAAGTGCAAAGTCTTCAGCATCCCCTTCAAGTTTTCGGGTTAGCCATAGTGCCTGAGCGATCACGCCAAACCCATTGCCGTCCTCATGTGCACTCATGATTGCATCATAGTCCAAATCTGTAATATCGGAGAAGAACACAGCCAGCGCATTTCCTACAGGATGTTGTGCTTCCTCCTGATTGGGAATGACAGATGCAGAGTCAATCTCGATCCCCAGTCCCATGGCGTCTTCATTGATAAACAGATTGCCGTTTTCATCCAGTACTACGAGGCCAAGTTCCATGGCCTTTTCCTGGCCGATACGAACACTCTGAGACTCTCCAGGCTCACCTATTACCTCGATCAGCACAATTATTATGCCCGTGTTCGAGTCGGTTTCCAATGTGATAGCCTGCACCGTACCCGTAATGAGGTCGGCGTCTCCCAGGGTGGGAGCAGCAAAGACCGCAGCCACCTGGGAAATTAACAGAACACCTGTCAGGATCAAACTGATCAAAAAACTCTTTTTTTTCATGGCTTATACCAATCCACTGTGCAGCGTTGATTTTAATGATTCGAGGCGGGGCAGCCAAAAATTTCCGCAGGAATCCATTAACAATTATGCAAAGTCCGGTGCAGATATTCTACACTCCCTGGTAAACGTTTTTTCGTTTTCTGTAACCTTTTCGTATTCGCCGCGGTACTCTGGTGGGAGGAGCGCCGCGAGACGAAACATCATTTCATCCGTAATTTGCTGGCGTATTTCGCGCGTCATCCGGACCCCGTCCACATTCAGGCAGAAAGGCTCGCCCACGCGAATATGAAAATCCGTCCGCTTGAAATGGGCAAGGTTTTTCAGAAAGTTTTCTCCACCCCAGTGCGCTACAGGCAAAAGGGGAGCACCGGAATGGAGTGCAAGCATGACCGCCCCAGCTTGAGCCCGTTTCAACCGCCCGGTGATATTGCGCGTTCCTTCAGGGGCAATTCCGAAAATATAGCACTTTTCAAGTGCAGCCATTGCCTTACGCAGTGCCGATGTATCGCCTTCACCACGCTTCACAGGGATTAATCCCCACAAGTTGAAAAGCCAGTGTAGAAAGCGGTTATTCCAGGCCTCCATTTTTGCCCAGCCGGTCAGAAGACGGGGCTGCAGATGGCCAAAAAAAACAGCCACCTCAATTTGGCCGGTGTGGTTTGAGATGGCTATCAAGGGACCATGCATGGGTATTTTATGCAGATCGGGCGCGTCGATGCGGCATAAAATGCTGGTTACGAATTTTATGATCAGGGCGGTGAATTCATAAACCATGGTGACGTCTCATAGTAAAGCAATCAGCTGTGCATAAATCCATTACGGTTTCGGTCGTGATGATTGATAGTCATCTGGCGTATCCAAGTCTGCCAGGATGCTGGGTGTGTTGACCTCTACATAAATAATCTCATCTGCGTGTTTATCCAGAAAATCGCGTGGGGATTGGGGCGGTCTTAGCTGAAGCAGCTCGGCCCACAAGGATTTTTCCAGCAGCCATGGATGACCGCGCCTCCTCTGGAAGCTTGGCACAATGATTCTGGACCTGCCTGCCCGGAATGTTTCGCTAATCAGAACGACGGTCTCCATCTGGACCTGAGGCTGGTCGCCGAGGCCGATCAGCGCTGCCCTCACTCCTAGCACCTCCTCAGAGAGTACCTGAAGTCCGCATTGTACCGACGATAACATCTCGCCGTTCGCAAATTCCCTGTTGAAGATGCTTCGTGCTCCATTTTGTTTTACGATTTCCTGCACTTGTTCGTGCGCTCCACCCGTGACGACGATCACATCCTTAATGCCAGCCTTCTGAAAGGTGGAGAGTACGTGACCCAGCACCGACGCGTTTCCCCACGGCAGCAGCATTTTTGGTTGACCCATCCGTTTGGATTCGCCCGCGGCCAGAATAATGGCTGATATCATAACGTTTCGTCTGAGATCAATCGTTGATACATTTCCGGTGTATCAACATCCAGCAAGAGGCGCTCATCGTGCCAGGGTAGGTACTCGACGCGGTGCTTATGGAAAACTGCACGTCCGCCCATATCCCCCTCTATCGACATAAGGTCCTGGAACGTGAGACGATCAAATAAAACGGGATTGGCACGCTGATCCATCACCAGTGGTGCAACAATCGGATACATGCCTTCGGCGTGTTTTTCTGTCAATGCTCTGATAATGGATGTTGTTACCTGAGGCTGATCTGCAAGAAGAAAGATCGCTCCGCCAATATGATTTATCTCCATCGCACTGAGTTGAAAAGCGGATGTAAGCGAGAAAATACCTGTCCTTATCGAACTCCCCTGGCCGGTTTTCCAATCGGCATTATGTACAACTCTTACATCCAAGCCTTTGAATACCAATTCGATTTTCTCTGCATTTGCACCTGTCACCACAACCACAGGTGAAAGCCCTCCAGCCAACGCTGTCTGCGCAACAGCACGCACAAAGGGCTCGCCGCGCCAATCAAGTAATTGCTTGGGCTGCCCAAATCTTGTTGATTCACCCGCGGCCAGAATAATCCCTGCAATTGGCTCATGCACTGCGCGAATTTTTTCCTGTTCCAAACTTGAAATAATTACGGAGTCAAAAGTGGACAGCAAAGGCGGAACCATTTGATTAGCGGCGGACTGCAGCTCCTGTGTATCTGCCTGATTCAGCAGCATAACCCTGCGAGCTCCATTGGGAATGTTCTTCAAGCCACTTTCGGCATGTGTCAGCGCGCGGGTGAGCGCCTGTAGGGTGACTGTTGCGCCCATCTCCAATCCACTGATTTTCGAAAATATCTCCGGCCTGTGAACAAACTCATTGCTTACTCGTTTTCCCAGGCCTGAAAGCCCAACCACCTGAACAACTTGATTCACGAAAGGGGGGATTGGCGGCTCATGCTCCGACCAGGCTTTTAAAGGTTTTCGTCTTGAGCCATCTGCTTCGATCAACAAAGGAATCGCATGAGAAGTGCAAAATTGGTACAGCCAATTCAATAAGCTGTCATGGATAGGTTTGCTTCGGTCCCCATCCATTTCACCGGTGACCAGTATGATCCCTTTGAGATCTTGTTCCAGTCCTTCCAGTGGCGTGGCAGCATCGGTCATGATATGCTGATCTGCCAACCCGAACTGCCATGCGCCGAGATGTGATGTGGCCGTAACGATCACTGGCGATTCAATTTGTCTTGCAAGTTGAAACAGTACTGTCGTTTTTCCTCCTGCGCCAATGAATGCAATGCATGATGATGAATCAACACGTAACGCCTGAGCAATTGAAGGATTCATATTTTGATTATACATCTTTCAACCTCTGAGCCTTTGCAAGGTAAGGTATAATCAGCGTGCCGTGATCAAAAACGGCGACACTTACAACAAGGCAAAGTGATGGCAAGCGACCCTCTTATTTCCTCTGACTACTGGACGAACATCCAGATTACCCAACAAGACGTTGAATTTCTCCATAATTTTTTATTTGAACATGAAACTCCGTTAACAGCGCGTGAGCTAGTTTCTGTGTTCATTGAGGAGCGTATTCGTGCTGAACGACTCGCCCTGAAAAACCGTCGCGAAGTTGGCGGCAGGACCTATTTTCCGAAAGAAGTGTATCAGGTGGGTGATGATGTTATTTTCCCCGCGCTCGATTGGAAGCATGGGAAAGTGACCGCAGTGCGCCCTGGAGCAAACCCGGAGATCGGACCATTTGATGTGCTGGCTGTGGATTTGGATGGGGACGCCGAACGACTCTTCGCGTCGAATCTTTCGGCCCATGCGTTGAACGACATGCCTGTGATCGCTCAAGAAGATGAGATCAACGTTGATGCCATCCAGCGCGAGTACGGCACTTCGCTTGAGAAGAAAATTGAAGCCGCGTTCCGTGCCGACGAGGAAATTGTCCGCATTGCCGGCCGCTGGTTTCCGCGTGCCCTGCTGATCGATGTCAATGTAGGGCACCTTAATTTAGCGGAAGCAGTCTTGGATATGTCTGGAGGCGAGCCTTTACCCACATCTGCACTTCTTCAGGATGTGTCATTGCCTGAGGGTATCAATCCCAGACTGGCGGAGTTTTCATTAAATTTCGCATTGCAGGAAGACGAACGTTTTGACGAAGTGGGCCCCGCTGGGCAGGTACTGTGGTGCCTGCGTAGACTTGAACCTCAGGAAGTGCGTGAGGTGCCTCTTTATCTTGAGTATTTCCCCATTGAATATGATCGCTCTGTGTTGGATCCGCAGATGCTCGATTTGGAAGCCCGTTTGGATGATGAACTGAGCGAGGTCAACCCAAGGCCCAATGCGGAATACAGGGATGTGACCATTTCATTGATATTTCCGCATCTGCGTGCCGGGACGTTACCACTTTCGGCGCGTGTGCGCTCATTGTTCCCAACTGCGTATGAATCAGCTCGCGTCCGTTTTACCCTGGTCGATGGCAGGACGAAAAAGAAGATGCCTGGTTGGGTGGTGCGTGAGCACGGATACGTCTACGGTTTGCGTGATTGGTACAAGGCGAATGAATTAATGCCCGGCAGTTTTATTCGGATTCAGCGCAGTGAGAATCCCGGCGAAGTAATTATCGAAGCGAAGACCTACCGCGCAACAAAGGATTGGGTGCGTACCGTGATCGTGGGTGCGGACGGTGGTTTGGTATTCGCCATGTTAAAACAGCCCATCTCGGCAGAGTTCAATGACCGCATGGCCTTTGCTGTCCCATCCATGGAAGCAGTGGATCGGCTCTGGCTTCAAAACAACCAGCGGCCGTTCGAGAGATTGGTGGCGGAGATGATCCGCGAAATGTCCAAATTGACCCCCCAGGGGCATGTCCATGCACAGGAGCTGTATTCAGCCGTAAATATTGTAAGACGTGTTCCACCGGCGCCCTTGTTCGCTTTGCTTTCAGGTAGTCCCGAGTTTATTCATGTTGGTGACCTGCACTTCCGCCTGGGCGAATTGGAGAGATAAATGATAGAGGGCAAAAAACGTTTAAGTATTGTCAAACCTACAGTGAATACACCATTCCATGTCGATTTCGAATGGTGGAAAAAGAACGAACGTGATTGGCACGTTTATCTGCGCTCGCTGCTGTGCGCGGAACATCAGGAAATATTTTCAGATGCTGAAGAAGGGCTGACGATTGACTGGGTTGACCCTGTCACCGCCGAAGTGAAACCAGTGGAAGGAATTCAGAACGCTCTCATGACACATTGTGTGAAACAACCTGATTTTCTGACCCAACAAACCGCACTTGTGGAGGCGGCGTTCCGTCTTTTTCTAACGAATGGGAACGTCCCCCTGAGTTCCAACGATATGGGCGCGAGACTAAACCGTCCGCCTGATAAAATTTTACGCACGTTGGCAGGTCCGCGCGTGTATAAGGGAATCAGACCCTACGTTCCATAGCCCGGCAGAATGGGTTACTTCAGCGGGGAAGTGATTTGCTTCCTTCGCAAGGACGTAATACAATTGTGTCATCAACTCATGTAGCCCAATGGACAGAGCAGCTTTCTATGCCAGTGGTAAAACTAAAATTGCTCCGGAGATACGAGAATAAACACTAGAAATGCCTAGCTTTAAAAAAGCTTGGGCTTTTTGATTTTAAAATATTAATGAGGGGCGGTCTATGTGTAGCTTACAGATGAGATTAAAAGTACCCCTGGTGCGGATCGAACGCACAACCTGCGGATTAGAAGAATGACCATCAAGTGTCCACCCAGTATTATTTAGTCCAACTAGTCCATTTAATAACAAAAATGGACTGATCGTTATCCAATCAGTCCAACTTGTATATCTAGTATTATTGTCTAAGGCTTACTTAGTGGCTTACCAGATCGTCTAGTGCATCTGATACTACAGTATTCATGGGGTTTATTACGTGTGAGTAAGTTGATAGGGTGAGAACGATGCTTGAATGTCCCAGAAGTTCACTGACGAGTTTTGGATGGATATTCTTTTCGAGAAGCAAACTGGCTGTAGTATGGCGGAGATTATGAAACGGTATTCTTGGTAGTCTCGTTTCCTCAAGCTTTTTTCTAAAATGGCGGATGACATTTGTGGGATACAACGCAGTTCCTATATCTGTTGTAAATACTAGGCCCGACTCTTGCCATCCAGGGCTTTTAGAAAGTATCTCACGCCTCACCAAGTGAATATTAAGAGCCTCCAGAATAAATTGTGGTAGTTTAATCATCCTCTGGCTTTTGGCAGTTTTGGGGGTTTGGAAAATAAGACCCTTGTGCCTTATGTATTGAAGGTTTTGCACAATTTTTACAAATCCTACCTCCATATTGAGGGCTGTGAGGGGAAGACCCAAAATCTCACCTTTTCTCATACCAGTCATTGCAAGGTAGTAAATAGCGGCCAGTCTGTCGCCCTCCAAAGACTTTAGAAAGACGTTCACTTCATCCTTGGTCCAAACTGTCGGAATTCCTTTCTCTACCTTAGGAGGACTTACCATATTGGCAGGATTTCGTATGATGAGTTCCCATTTTACGAAATCCTGCCAATATGGTAAGTCC
>JANMSY010000050.1:0-20975 GCA_031389865.1 Anaerolineales bacterium
CGAGATGACTCATCCCGACGGAGGTTTCTACAGCAGCCTCGATGCTGACTCGGAAGGCGAAGAGGGCAGGTTCTACGTCTGGACACACGATGAAATCGAAGCAGCACTCGGATCTGAGTTTGAGTTTTTCAAAGCCGCCTATGGGATTACCCCACAGGGAAACTGGGAGGGGAAAGTAGTTCTTCAACGCGCATTGGATGACTCCAGCCTGTCTTCCCGCTTCAAGCTGGACGCGGAGGCTCTTCGCCAAAAATTGGCCGAGTCTCACAATCAGCTTTTGGATGTGAGGAATACCCGCATTCGCCCTGGCACTGACGATAAAGTGCTGGTGATGTGGAACGCGCTCGCGCTTTCTGTTTTGGCAGAAGCGGGTCGCTATTTGAAGCGGCAGGATTATCTCGATGCAGCGATCCGCAACGCGCGCTTTCTGATGGATCACCTGTATGTGAATGATCGCTTATTGCGTTCATGGAGGCATGGGCAGGCAAAACACAATGCTTATCTGGAGGATTACGCCGCATTGATCCTGGCACACCTGACACTATATCAATCTGATCCAAACCCCGATTGGTACGCTACTGCTGTGCGGCTGGCGGATGAGTTGACCGCACATTTTGCCGACCCTGACGGCGGATTTTTCGACACGCGTGACGATCATGAAGCACTGCTTGTTCGCCCAAAGGACCTGCAGGATAACGCCACCCCTTCTGGAAATTCGGTTGCCTGCGATGCCTTACTAAGGCTCGCTGCATTTACCGACGATGGGAAATACCGCGACAGTGCAGAAAAAGCATTGGGGCTCGTCGTGGATTTTGCAATCCGCTATCCCACTTCATTTGCGCGCTGGCTGTCAGCCGCCGATTTCGCTTTGGGGAACGTGAAACAGGTGGCGGCTGTGTACGAAGCGCAGGGAGAGGCCACGCAGAAACTATTGCAGGTCATCCGATCCACATATAGACCCAACATGGTCATTGCTGCATCGGTTTATCCTCCACCATCCAATGCTCCGCCACTATTAAGGGATCGTCCTTTAAAAAATGGTGCAGCCACGGTCTATGTGTGTGAGGGTTTTGTTTGTAAAAATCCTGTCACTTCAATTCCTGAATTGGAAAAATTATTGTAAAGTAGCGGCACGTTCCACGACATGGCTTTCTCAAAATCCAATTTATGTCACCCTGAGGAAGCGTTTTTCAGCGACTGAAGGGTCTCTGACACCGTGGTAGAGATGCTTCGCTCTGCTCAGCATGACATGCACTGGGCTTGTCAAGCGATAATGAGAAACCCATACGATCCACCATGGATGCACGTGATAACTCCGATCAGTTCGCATTTAAACTGTTGAAAGTTAAATAACATAAAAGGCTCTCCTGCGAGAGCCTTTTATGTTATTTTGGTTCGATATTGCCGTCTGTATCTGTCGAATCCTTGTCTTCTTCTTTGTTGCCAAGCCCGTCTCGAAAAGCCCTTATGCCTTTGCCCATTTCACCAGCAATTTTGCCAATGCGCCCCGGGCCAAAGAGCAAGAGGACAATGACCAGGATGACAATCCATTCTGCACCTCGTGGTAGTCCAAGCATGAGACACTCCTTTATTGAATTATTCTTATCCTACCACAATCGAGTTGCGTTGACTACTATAGTTCGCGGCGATACAGCAGGCCCTCGACAAAGCGGATGGCACGGCGTACAAACGAGCGCAGCCGTGCAAACTGGCGATATTGCTGAGGACGAACATGTCCCTTGCTTGGGATCGGTCCCGTCCATTCAGCCGCGAGTGCACCCCATGTGAGCCCAGCGCCGAAACCCACCATCACGAGTTTGTCACCAATCTTGATCTGTCCCTTTTCGACGGCTTCAACCATCGCTATCGGAATGGATGCCGTGGATGTGTTGCCATAGTCCTGCACATTGACAATAAACCGGTCCATCGGCAGTTTGAGGCCACGCGCCGCGGCTTGAATAATACGGATATTTGCCTGATGCGGAATGATCCAATTGATATCTTCCAGTTTCAATCCCGCGGCATCCAGCGCCTCCAGTGTTGCAGAAGCCATGACGCGCGTAGCAAAGCGGAATACATCATTGCCATCCATGTGGATATAATGTTTCCCTTCATGGATGGAAGCTTCTGTGGCAGGAAAACGACTGCCGCCTCCCTGAATGGTGAGCAGATCGGCGCCGGAGCCATCCGAGTGCAGAACAGCCGAAAGGACGCCGCCCGGCTGGTCACTTGCCTGTAAAACAAATGCACCCGCCCCATCCCCAAACAAAATGCAGGTGCTGCGGTCCTTCCAGTTGACAAAACGTGAAAGAGTCTCGGTGCCAATGACAAGGACGCTCTTGATCGATCCACTGCGGATTGCCTGGGCACCCATATTCATGGCATAAATAAAGCCAGAGCAGGCTGCCAGCAAATCGAACGCGCCTGCTTTTGTAGCTCCCAATTGATCCTGTACCAGACAGGCCGTGGCAGGAAAAATATACTCGGGGGTCGACGTGGAGCAGATGATCAGGTCCAGATCGGTGGGTCGCAGATTGGCAACTGTCAATGCTTTTATGGATGCCTCCACCGCGAGTGTGGAGGGAAATTGATCCTTGTTGGCAATATGGCGTTGGTGAATGCCCGTCCGTTCGCGAATCCACTGATCATTTGTATCCACCAGCTTCGAGATATCATCATTTGTCATGATCGTTTCAGGCGCCGACATCCCCCAACCAGTAATATGTGCGTATTGCATTAACTGCTCCTATGTTATTTGACGCGCCAAAAGGTGGGCGCGCCAAATAAATTCCTATCCTTCAAAACGACTGATCACCAGTGTTGCGTTATGTCCCCCAAAGCCGAACGAATTCGACATGACATGCCTCGGCGAAACCTTGCGTGGCTGGTTCGGGACATAATCCAGGTCACATTGGGGATCGGGTGTGTGGTAATTTATGGTGGGAGGTAAAACCTCATCACGGATCGCCATCACGCAAAATGCCGCTTCGACGGCCCCTGAAGCGCCAAGCAGATGCCCAGTCATGGACTTGGTGGATGAGACTGGGATTTGATAGGCCTGCCCGCCAAAAACGGTTTTAATGGCTGCAGTCTCGCTTTTGTCATTGAGCGGCGTAGACGTGCCATGTGCGTTGATATATCCAATATCATTTACGGTTAATCGCGCGTCTTTCAATGCCAGCTGCATGGATATAGCCGCGCCCGCGCCATTTTCGGCGGGCGCTGAAATATGATGTGCATCGTCCGTGGTCGCATACCCCGTCAGCTCGGCCAGAATGTTTGCACCGCGTTGCTGCGCGTGTTCATAGGATTCAAGGATCAAAATGCCTGCACCCTCCCCCATCAGGAAGCCATCGCGGTCCTTGTCAAACGGACGCGAGGCAGATTGGGGATCATCATTGCGGGTGGAGAGAGCGGTCATCACGTTCATACCCGCCATTGCGACAGGGACAAGCGCTGCTTCTGACGCTCCCGCGATCATCGCATCAGCAGAGCCGCGCCGGATCATTTCCAGCGCTTCACCGATGGCGTTGTTGCCCGAAGCGCAGGCCGTTGCAATGGCCATATTGGGGCCACGGGCGCCAAAACGGATGGCTAACATCCCCGCGGCACTGTCAGAGATCATCATCGGGACGAGGAATGGGCTGACACGGTCAGGCCCCCGTTCGCGCATGACCTCTGTCTGTTCGAGCAGGGTGCCGATCCCACCGATCCCGCTCCCGATCAGAACGCCTACCCTGTCACGGTTTGATTCGTCAATTTTCAAGCCAGACTGTTCAAGTGCTTCCAGTGCTGCGGCTGTGGCAAACTGGGTAAAACGATCCATCTTGCGTGCATCGCGCGGACCGAATAAAGCTGTGCCGTCGAACCCCTTCACTTCGGCCGCAAAGCGTGTCTTGTGTTTGCTGGCATCAAAATGAGTAATCATCCCTGCGCCTGATTTTCCGGCCAGCAGGGAGTTCCAGGTATCCCTGACATTGTTTCCGACAGGGCTAACGCATCCCATCCCTGTCACTACTACTCGTCTCATAAAGTTATCTCCTTCGATGGGTACGGGGCAGTGACCTGCCCCGCGGGTTCTAGGCGTTATAACACGTCTACACTAAATTAGACACGCAAGTCTAAATTGCACGAAGGGTCTTCCAGGCTTGCTGAATGTGAAGTCTGTCATGGTCAGCAACAAAACCCATCACCTCGGTAAAATTTGTAGGGCCAAATATGGCATGCCGGGCTTTGCGCAGCCACACGTCTTCACCCAGGTTTTTCAAAATCCGCACAATTTCAATCCGTGCAGCCGCAAACTCCGACAGCACGATCGGCCCATCCACGTTCAAATATTCGCGCTCGTTCGCCCAGATCCCTGTTTCAGGGCGTGGAATGAACGCGCCTTCGCGTTCGAGCAGGAGATTCAGCTGCAATTGATGTATTTCACGCTCGGTATCCCGCAGATGGGATACGATCTCGTTCAGAGCCCAATCGTCAGGCGTTGGCTCATGGCGCCATTGATCTACGGTCAGCGATGCAGTCAGGCTGCGCAGGACAGCAGATGTGGACGTCATAATGGCCAGGACTCCATCACGGGACTTAAAGGCTGGCTCAAGCGTGGACAGATCCACGGATTCAAGCCACGGGCGCAGGTCTGCCAGTTTGCCGCGCCCCGCTTCAAATCCCGGGCTCGCGGCGGATTCGGCGTCGATAAAATAGGTTGCCAGCCCCAGCCGATGCGCGGGCGTCAGATCGCGGTCCACATCGTTCCCAACCATGAGGATGGGCCCATCCGGCCAGCCAAGACGTCCGAGCACTTCGGCATAATACGCGGGATGTGTTTTACTGAAATGGAAATGCTCATAGGTGGAGATCAACTCCACTGTGTTGGGATCGATCCCTGCCCAACGGACACGCTGATAGGTTGCCTTGCTCGGGAAAAACGGATCGGTGGCAATGGCAACTCGAAACCCGCGCGACAATGCCCACTTGATCAACTCCGCTGCTTCCACTCGCTGCTTTGTATGCACGGAAAGCATGGGGAAAATGTTTTCATAAAAGTCGTCAAAACTCTCGATCAGGTCTTCCCTGGCTATCCCCACGGTTGGATAAAACCTGGAGTCAAAAGTCTCCTTGAGCGTATGAGTTGGATCTTCTGCCTCGCTCATCAGATTCATGCCGCTGACCAGTGCTCGCAGCATCACCTCCGGTGCAACGCGGCCAGCCATGTGTTGCCCAAGTGCCTGGAAATATGCGGGGATAAACGCGTCCAGGTTGGTGTCAATGAGGGTGTCATCGAGATCGAGCAGCAATGTTAATGGCATAGGATTCTCATTCGATCCCCATGGAGTGATGTTCAGGATTTGATATCAATTTTAAAGGGCAGGGTGTGGCATTCACCACAACCGATATGCGGTTCTGTCACGTTTCGTTTCGTCTTTTCGCAATACGCCGAGATCTGCACGCGACGCTGGAATAACGCGTGGAAGGGTCTCTCCACGGTCGGATTCAGTTTGAGAAATTCGCAGGCGTTGGCGCGATTGATCGCCGGCACAGGACAAGTCTTGCACAGGTCGGGTGTCCAGCGTTGGCCGGCAGCCTTGAGCAGGCGGCATTCCTCCAGATTGCGTCCACGGAAGTAATCGCCATAGAAGTAGCGGCATTCAATGCCGGCGGGAGTTTTCATATTTTGGATTATAGACCTGCATGCTGAATAAACGATGAGCGAGCGACTTCAAGTATAAAACAGGTCGCTCGCTCGACAGATCACTGACATCTAAAAATGACAGTCATCTGCATGGTCGAACAACAGTTATACACGAGTGACGTATTCACCGGTCTCGGTATTGACACGGATCGTGTCCCCGACTTTCACAAACTGCGGGCAGTGCACTTCAAGTCCCGTCTCGGTTTTTACCCTTTTGCTCACCCCTGTAGCGGTGTCGCCACGGATTGCATTTTCGGCTTCAATGACTTTTAATTCCACCGAACCGGGAATTTCAACATCCAGGGGCGCACCATTGTAAAACGTCAACTTGACTTCCATTCCTTCCTTGAGGAAAGGGGCTTTCTCACCAAGCACCTCGCCTTTGAGGGCGGGCTGCTCAAAGGTTTCGTTGTCCATGAAATGATAGAAGTCACCATCTGTGTACAGGTAGGAGACGTTATGGAAATCAAGGCTCACATTCTGAACAGACTGGCCTGAACTGAAGGTGCGTTCTATGTTGGCTCCAGTTTGAAGATTTCGGGCTTTGATGCGAATATTGGCATTGCCGCGACCCGTTTTGTTGTGGCTGTAATCGAGCACCTTGTACAGGTGGCCATCCAATTCGAAGGTGACACCTTTGCGAAGTTCATTTACGTCTATCATACTTGCACTTTCCTTGTTGTGAGATGCTGACTGCATGGTATGCAGTCAGAAGCGGCGGGATTATACCAGAGAGATAATTAGTGTGTCGACTCGGAGGCCGGGTCTTCGTTGAGAAGCTGGACCGCGTGAGGCAGAACCGGAAGCACCACCTGCAAATTTTCGGCTGCGCCTTTTGGGCTGCCCGGAAGATTGATGATCAGTGTTTTTTTACGGATGCCTGTGACGATACGCGAAAGCATGGCATGCGGCGTAACCGCGAGGCTCGCAGCCCGCATGGCTTCGGCAAGCCCCGGGGCTTCGCGTTCGATGACAGCGCGTGTTGCTTCGGGAGTGACATCACGCGGCGAGAAGCCGGTGCCGCCTGTGGTGAGGATCACATCCAGTTCGGCGCTGTCTGCCCAGGAGATCAGGATGTCACGGATGGCAGATTCGTCATCGGGCAGAAGAGATTGTTTGGCAACAGACCAGCCCTGGGCCTGGATGAGACGCGCCAATGCGGGCCCGGACGAATCCACGCGTTCACCACGTGAAGAACGGTCTGAGAGGGTCAGAATTCCAAAGCGGATCGTCATAAGAGTTCTTTTCCAAACAGGTGAACCGAGTCCATAGGCTGCCAGCCACGCTGACGATAATAATGTTCAACTTCCGTGTTGTCGCTTGTGACCAGCAAATAACATTTGAGACATCCCATGGAACGCAACCTGGCCTCAACTTCGTCCATCAGACGGGTGCCGATGCCCTGCCCACGCAAGAACGCGTTGACGGCAAGATGATAGATGAGTCCCCGGCGGCCGTCGTAACCACCGATCACCGAACCAATTATTTTGTTTTGAGATTCGGCAACGAGAAAAAGTTCGGGGTCGCGTGAGATTTTCTTTTGGATCTCCATGGGTGAATCGGAACGACCCACATGTACACCTTTTTCAATGGACGACCATAGCTCGAAAACCTGCTGGTAATCTGCAGGGTAGTGAAACTCGCGGATCTGGACTTGTAAGACCACGGTACTATTATCTTAACACGTTGAGCAGGTCATCGGGCATGAATGGTTTGAGCAGGAATGCGTTGGCACCCACGCTTAAACACTCATCCTGCATGTTCATTCCCGACGTCATGACCACGCGGACGTGAGCTGTATCGCGGTTATTGCGAATCGCTTCAAGTATCTTGATCCCGCTCTGTCCGCCAAGATGCACATCCATAAAGAGAGCCTGGGGCTTTTCACGCTCAACCGCCGCGGCCACATCCGTGTCTGCGTCCAGGGCCACCACATCATACCCTTCCATTTTAAGGAGGGTTTTCAGCAGGGAGACCATTATTTCGTCATCCTCTGCGAGCAGTATTTTTGCCATTTGCACTTGTTTTCCTTGACACCGCTTTTTTCTTTGGTGCTGCCTTGGCCTTGGAACGCGAGTTCTTTTTCGGCTCTTCCAGCGCAGATTCGATGACATCGTCGACAGTTTCCACAAAAATAAACTTCATGGATTTTTGGATCTCTTCGGGAACATCGTCAATATCCTGTTTATTGCGCTTCGGGAGAATAATGGTTCGCAACCCATTTCGATGCGCGGCCAGTACCTTCTCCTTCACCCCCCCAATGGGAAGCACCTGTCCTCTCAAAGTGATCTCGCCCGTCATGCCAACCCTGGGTTTGACCTTGCGCCCTGATATCAAGGAGACAAGTGCAGTTGCCATTGTGACGCCTGCAGACGGACCATCCTTCGGTTGAGATCCTGCCGGGATATGCATATGGAAATCGGAACGGTTGAAGAAATCGGCGTCCAGGCCAAGCTTCTTGGCACGCGAACGGACGAATGACATTGCCGCGCGCGCCGATTCATTCATGACATTCCCCACGGAACCCGTGATCTGGAATCCCTTTCCGCCAGGCATGCTTGTGGCTTCCACGAATAACACGTCGCCGCCATAGGGAGTCCATGCAAGACCGGGCACTACGCCAGGGATCGAGATGCGCTGGTTGAGTTCCTCGTTACCCTGGTAGATGGGATGATCGAGGAATTCCTCCACCAATGTCGGTGTAATTTCAGCTACCTGGACTTTCCCTTCGGCGATACGGGTTCCAACCTTGCGGCAGATCGCTCCAATTTTTCGTTCAAGATTACGTACGCCGGCTTCGCGCGTATATTCGCGGATAATCTTGCGCAGGGCCTCATCTGTAAACTTGACTTCGTCTTCACGCAGGCTGTTTTCACGGATCTGGCGCGGGATCAGGTACCCTTTGGCAATCGCGATCTTCTCATTTTCGGTATAGCCTGATAGATAGATGATCTCCATGCGATCGCGCAGCGGTCCGGGGATGGTTTCCAGCGTATTCGCAGTGGTAATAAAAAAGACCTGTGAGAGATCAAAGGCAACCTCAAGATAGTTATCACGGAATTCGCTATTCTGCTCAGGGTCAAGCACCTCGAGCAGCGCAGAGGCGGGGTCGCCGTGAAAATCGAATGTCAGTTTGTCAATTTCATCCAGCATGAACACGGGGTTCCTGGACTCAATACGTCGCAGCGCCTGCAGGATCCTGCCAGGCATGGAACCGATATAGGTACGGCGATGCCCGCGAATTTCGGCTTCATCACGCACGCCACCGAGTGACGCACGAACGAACTTGCGGTCCATAGCCCGCGCAATCGATTGCCCGAGGGATGTCTTTCCGACACCGGGAGGGCCAACAAAACATAAGATCACGCCTTCACGCTCACGTCGAATCTTATCGTCTGAGGGCTGTTTGATCTCATCCTGGCGGTCGATGCGCAATTTGCGGATCGCAAGAAACTCGAGAATACGCTCCTTGACGTCCTGCAACCCATAATGATCCTTATCTAATATTTCACGCGCGTGAACGATCTCGAGATTGTCAGGTGTGGATTTCGACCAGGGCAGCGAGACAAGCCAGTCCAGATACGAACGGATGACGCCATATTCCGCAGCAGCACTCGGCAGGCGCGATAAGCGTTCCAACTCACGCTTCGCCTGCTTTTCAGCTTCCTCAGGCATTTTCGCTTCCTCGATCTTTTTGCGAAATTCCTCCGCATCGGCAGCCTGTTCGTCCCTCTCACCCAGTTCCTTTTGAATTGCCTTCATCTGCTCGCGCAGAAAATATTCACGCTGAACTTTTTCGATCTCGCCACGCGCCTCATTCTGGATCTTTTGACCCAGTTGCAGGACCTCCGCTTCACGCACGAGCAGGCCAATCAACTTTTTGAGTTTGTCTGCCACTGAATCAATGGCAAGGAGCTCCTGAGAATCCTTGATGTCCATACGCTGAAAGTTCGCAATCGTGTATGCGGTCTGCAATGGTTCTTCCACCGACGTAATGGAACCTGCCAGTTCCTCCGGGAACGACGGGATCATTTGTGTGATCTGTTGGAACTGATCGCGCGCATTGCGGGCCAACGCATCGATCTCAAGTCCCTCTTCGATGACTTCTGGCGCCAGTTCAATGTGCGCCTTGAGGTAGGGTTCCTCTGTGACAAATTCACCCAGCCGAAAGCGGTCCATACCCTGCACCAGCAATCGGATGGTGCCATCTGGCGCGCGCAAAAGACGGTGGATGATGGCGATAGTCCCTACACGGTACAGGTCATTCGGACCTGGCGATTCCAATTCTGGATTTGTGCTTGCCACCAGGCCCACAAGCTTATCGCCGCCAACGACATCATCCACTAACTTGATCGAGCGCGCCTGCCCCACCGTCAGCGGTACAGCGGTCTGGGGATAGACGACCACCCCGCGCAGTGGAAGGATCGGAAGCACATCCGGGTATTTGGTGGATTTCGATGCATCCGAAGGGTCAGAATCGTTTGAAGCGGGCTCCATTTTGAGAGGCTTTGAGAACATCGAAGGCATCAGCATGGATAGCAACTCATTCTCATCGTCGTCATTCCATTGCAGGAGGTCTCGAAAGCTGGTTTGCCAGCGGGAAGCAGGCATGATGTTTATTCAACCTCATTTTGCTTGATGCGTATTTTCGGAAAAATGACCATCAGGAATCCATCCTTATACTCAGCGGTCGCCCTCTCGACATCCACAATGGCGGGCAGGCCAATCACAATCTCAAATCTTCCAGACCGTATTTCCATTTGATGGTAGGCACGCCGCTCATGAAGATCAGGACGATTGCCTGTGATGGTCAAAAATTGATCCTCAACTCCTAATTCAAAGTCATCATCCCGCATCCCGGCAACTTCGACTTTGATCACAAGATTTTTTTCTGTTTCGTAGACATCTGTGGGCGGAGTCCAAACGTTCGAATGCACCTGCCAACTGGTGGCAACAAGGATCTCTCGACGAGTTTCCATAACGGTGGGAAATGATCTACGGATGATGGTAGGCATACTTTCTACTTCCTCTTTCACTACGCCCTCCTGGAAATCAACACAGAAAAGCGTCTACACGGACTGATCAGCGCATCTGGCGGCATTTGATCCTGCAACCAGTAACTTGGAAACGTCGGGGATTATGATTTTACTATATCCATGGAAATTATACTTCCAATGGGCTGCTATTTTGAATGCGTAAATGGAAGTTTGCTTCCTCATTTCCCACTGGAGGAGCCGCTAAGCCAAACATGCCGCACTCAGTGCAGCATGCTCGTGTTTCCATCCTTCGATCTTCACTGTAATTCGAAATGTGTACCGGTTTGGCCGTCCAGGGCTCTGAGCATATTCTCAGGGTTGGTAATCAGGGCTTGCTTTCCGCCGCGCTCAAGATAGTAAAGCACCGCCTTGACCTTTGGCTCCATGCTGCCTTTGCCAAACTGAGCCTCCGCCAGATACTTCTTTGCATCTTCCATGGAGAGCTTATCCAGCCATTGCACGTTGGGCTTGTTAAAATTGATGGCAACCTTCTCGACCTCTGTGGAGATCAGCAACAAATCCGCATCTATGCTGGAAGCAAACAGGGCTGACGCAAGGTCTTTATCGATCACGGCTTCCACGCCTTCGATGTCACCTTTACTGTTTTCAATGACGGGAATCCCGCCGCCTCCCACTGCGACCACTGAGAAGCCTGCCTCAACCAGGGAAATAATCGCATCCTGCTGAACGATCTTCACTGGCATTGGCGATGCAACGACGCGTCTCCAGCCACGTCCCGCGTCCTCCATGACCGACCAGCCGTCGGCATCACGATGGTGAAGCGCTGTTCTCTCATCCATAAAGGAGCCGATCGGTTTCGTGGGATTTTCAAATGCAGGATCATTATTATCGACAAGAGTCTGAGTCACAACTGTTACAGCCTGGTTTGACATTCCACGCCGCTTGAATTCATTTTGCAGCGCAGCCTGGAACATATAGCCAATGGAACCTTGTGTGTTCGCCCCGCAGTAATCCAGCGGAATGGCATGCAGTTCGTGAGCTGAGAGTTCGGAACGGCGCAGGATAAACCCGACCTGGGGGCCGTTGCCATGGGTGACAATGACATCCCAGCCGTTTTCGATCATATCGACAATATGCGGCATGGTTATGCACGCGGCCGCATACTGCTCGGGCAGCGACTCTTTTTCCTTCTTACGGATCAAAGCATTCCCACCCACAGCGACCACAGCGAGCTTCCGTTTCTCAGTCATTGCGCTCCTCCTAAAGGATTTTTGATTGAACTGCCTTATTGAAACATTCCAAAGGAGCATGTGTGATGCCTGCACCCACCTGGCCCACACCCGCGTCTTTATGTGCAATGCCGGTATTGATCACCGGCGCGATTCCTGTATCAACCACTTTACGCGCGTCGATGCCAGCGGGCGCGCCATCAAAGTTTAGGGGAGGCAGGGTAAAACCGCCATTACTCCCCATCGTGATATGGTACATCTCGCGTGTATACGCAATCGCGTCCTGTGGCGTGCCTCCCACAAATTGAACGATGGCAGGCGCAGCGCCCATGGCGAATCCGCCGATGCCCGCTGTTTCGGTAATGGCGCTATCGCCGAGATCAGGCGCAGCATCTGTCGAGGTGTAGCCGGGGAAGAATAATCCATCCACCATCGGCGCGGGTGCGGTGAACCATTGATTGCCTGCACCGCTCATTCGAATCCCAAACTCCACACCATTGCGCGCCATCGCCGTCACCAGTGTGCTGTGTTCAACGCCATGGCCCGCGTCAAGCATGGCTTTACAGCATGCCATCGAGAGATTAAGGAAAAAATGATCGTTGCCCGCGATGAATTCCAAAACCGAGGCAATATCCTTTTGAGGAACCTCCGTCCTCAACAGTGCTGGCGTCAGCTTCTTGAACAGCAAGGATGATGCTGCAGCATTCCTATTGTGACACTCATCGCCCATATGCAGTGCCTGCGCGATGATGGAACGTAATTCGATGCCACCCAGTTGCTGGACTGCAGCGTTCATGGCCGGGCCTAAAACTGTTTCCATCCACTTGAGTCTCTCCAACACTGACGGGTCATTGGCGCCAAAGCGCAGAACCTTGCCAAGTCCCTCGTTCAAGTTGCTAAAGGATACGTTACCGCGCTCCTGATTCTTAATAATCCATACAGGCATGGACGGACTAATGACTCCGGACATGGGGCCCACTGCACCAAAATGATGGCAGGGTGCAAATGTAATTTCTCCACTGGCCGCCAGTTGACGCGCACTTTCCTGATCCCCAGCCCAACCCTCATACAGAATTGCGCCAATGATTGCGCCCAGCGTGGGGCCGCACATCCGATCCCATTCAATAGGAGGGCCAGCATGCAGCAATGTTCTCTCTGATAGATTTGGGATGGCCTTCCGTGCTTGTTCGACCCCCATTAATATAGGCTGTGCTGAGAGGAATCTCTCGTGCGCGATTCGATTGGCATCTTCAACTTCTGGAGCATTCACCAGGAGGGCCAGGCTCATGCCGATTTCACGATCCCCTGAAGCTGGCGGACGCCAATCCAGGTGTGTGGCTTTACCGCCAGTTTGCTGTATTGAATCAGCAAATGAAGACAGCCCGATGTTTATGACCTGCAGATCCTGTTCAAATAATTTATTGACCATAATTACCTTCCGTTCACAATCGCTGCCGCCAACCGCGCGGCTTGAGCGTTGCTCTCTGTCAAAATGACGCCTACATCGCGCAACAAGGCTTCCTGCCGCGATAGACTCTGCGGGTCGCCATCCGTTCCACATACTGAACCCACGAAGATCACGGTGCGCCCTGCCTGTGCCGCAATCTTTTGTGCTTGCTGAATTGCAGGAATAAGCTCGCCTGCGGGGTCCATGTTTGAACCATAACCCAGCACAACATCCAGCAGGATCACCGCGGTATTGGGATCTTCCGCTTCCTGAAGGATGCGCTCATTCCGCAGGCGAAAATCGATCATCGGATGTGGGCGGCCCTGCGTGAAAAGATCATCACCGAGGTCAATTGCGGTATGTCCACGTGACTTCCATACATCTTCCAATTTGTGTTCCTTCTTAATTGGAGTGTTCGAATAAATGATCCCCAGCGTTTCGCTCAGTAAAAGCAGAGTCTCATAACAGAACGTGCCACCGCTAAACAGGCCCCGAATATATTTTTGCTCTGCGTTCAATTTCGCCACGCACTCTTTTGCAACATTGATATATTGATCTGGAAGGCTGCCAGTAAAATGTCCAGAAGCTTTCCCCAGTGAAAGATTGACCGATGCTTTCGCGGCATCTTCCAGTGTGCGGACGCCAGTGACCGAATCAGATGTGATGCTGGCCGGATCCGCACCGATAAAATCTACAACGACAGGCTTGCCGCTTTGATGGGCCATCTCCAAAACATTCTTCATCACATCCGGTGAGGGCGGCTTCGAAACGAGCAAAATTACTTTTGTGGAAGGGTCAGCCGTCAGGGCTGCAATCCCCTGGAGCATGGTAATGCCGCCCACTTCTGATTTCAAATCATGTCCGCCTGTGCCGATTGCCTGTGTAATGCCTCCACCAAATCGATCGATCAGGCTGGTCACCTGCTGTAATCCCGTGCCCGAGGCGGCAACTACGCCGATATCGCCTCGCCGCACCACGTTGGCAAAACCAAGGGGAATCCCATTTATGATGGCTGTCCCGCAATCAGGCCCCATCACCAACAGGTCATGTTCACGCGCGTATTGTTTGAGCGGGATCTCCTCCTCCATGCTGACACTGTCGCTGAAGATCATCACATTCAATCCAAGCTGGATCGCCTTGCGTGCTTCCGCGGCAGCATATTCACCCGGGGTGGAGATCAGCGCGAAATTCGCGGCGGGCATGGAATCCAGCCCCATCTCGATGCTACGCGGAGGCACGCGTCGGACTCCGCCCTCGCCTGTTTCCGCTGATTTTTGTTTGAGCATCGCCTCGGCCTGATCCAGTGCCCCGCCCACAGACGAATCATCTTGACCTTCCACCACGATCAGAAGATCGTTCGGGCTGGGAGGAACAATTGTTGCGAGCAAGCCTGCCTCAACAAGCAGGCTGATATTGTTCTCAGTCGCCATGACTGCGGATGCCTGTTGAATCCCGTCCAACGCGCGTAATTTTTCAGAGAACTGCATGAGCGAAACCGAATCCCGATAGAGATTTTTGATCATGCGCTGCGAATTTGCCATCGTTTTTCCTTTATACCCAGGGCGGTCACAAATTTCGCTTTTTAAAAGGTAGGAAAGCGCAATTTGTGTCCGTGGGCATTATATTTTCCTGGACTTCCCGTTAGAGTAACCAGGATCAGGCTGGAGCCAATTCCGGGTTCCTGATACACAGCCCGAGCAACAGGCCTGTCACTGAGTCCATTCCGGAGGAATGCCCCACTCGCATGGCGGCATCTGCCTTGTCTTGTATATCCTCAGAACCAAGCGCGATCGCCTGTGCCAGGTTTGTAAGACTGCTTGAAAATTGTCCGTGAACTGCATGATGGAGATAAGTGCGGCTGATGAGATTGGTCTGCTCTGCAACTTCCATGAGCCTGATACCCAACGAATGAATAAAAGACAGCCGACCTTGAACTTTTCCAGAAGTACTCCATAAGCCAGCAAGAAAGCCAATCAAAAGGTCGTCACCGGCCGGGGTAACTCCAGGGCCAAGCCCGATCATTTTTTCTGCCGCCTGGATCGAACCTGCCTCATCAAATTCTGCGGCGGATGCGATAAGGTGCATGACAAGTCTGCCAATCCTCCGACTGAGTAAAGACCCCGTGTTGAGCTGAAATAAATCGTCCGCGACGATCTCTGTTTTATTCAGTTTCTGTCGTGAGTTGAGCATTTGCCATACATGCGACCACGACCGCTCAGCAGAAGCAGATTGGATGTCCACATTTATTTTCGAAATGTGACATTTCCAAACCTGCGCGCTGCGAAGATCCACAGTTAACGGGGATGACTCAAAACGGAGAACCCCGGCCCGACAAGCGGCGGCCAGCCCGACGGTCAGGGATTGAAGCGAGGCGCTTTTTTGTGTAATCCGAATTCCCTGCGGAAGTTCATTTTGATCCGACACGAGCAGTGTGATGAGTCGATTTTTATCCACAAGACTAAGATTAGCAGCCGTGTCAAAGACACTGTGAATTACCGCGTCAAAGTTGTCACGCGGGATCGCTTCACCAATGGATGCAGCTTGAATTTGCATGAGTAAGAAGGTACAGCCTGAGGCAAATACCCCAGGCTGTATTGTTAACCAGGATACATCTAATCCGCCGCGGGTTCGGCGAGGGCATCCACCTGCTGGACAGGTTCGTTGCGGGTATAGAACATCATCCCGACGAACAGGGCCGCCATGGCGAGATAGCCCAGGACCGGGCCCCACGCTGCATTGAAACCATTCGCACCGACTGAGGGAATCCAGCGCAATTCGGTGGAGTGAATAAAGCCCACCCAGGCGCATGCTGCACCAAAGAGCGAATAACCAATGGCGCCCATCCAGTTTCGGTCGATCACGTAGGCCGCAATGGCAGCCAGGATCATGCCGACCAGGATCGCACCAGCCCCAAGGACAGCCATACCTGCGTACGAGACACCTGCGCCTGCCAGCGCCTCCACGCCAAGTGTAGCAGCGTTGGTCCCAGCAGCATTCAAGGCGTTATCCACCTGAACTTTGACAAAGTCTGCGATCCAGGGAACAATGGCAATGGCGACTGCGGGAGCATGTCGCTTGGGGCTGGCGGTGAACGCCTGGGAGGTGATCAACATACCGATGTATACCAGAATGGGCAGGATCGCAACAACAGGAATGATCGCCGAGAGAATTCCCAGCAAGCCAAGTACGCCGAGAAGAAGCATCGTAACACCTGTGAGCCATGAATAGCCAACTCGTGAGCCCACAGACTTCCATCCGGGGTGCCCAATATAGATGAGGGTGGGGAAAGGGCTGCCAAACAGGGAAGCTACGAGAGTTCCTCCCGCGGCGGCCAGCATCGCTTCGCGCGTATCGTATGCGTCGCCGCCCGCCAGTGCGGATTCAACATTGTTGAGCGATTCGAGGAATAAGTAGATCGCGAGGGGGATGGCTGTGACCAGATAGGGAGCAACCTTTGGAAGGCCGGCCAATAAAATCTGAATTTGCGGCACCGGGATCGCGATGGCCATATTCGCAATGGCTTGCTGCAATGTGCCGATCTGCATGTAGCCGGAGGTCCATCCAAAGATGACGCCGATGATCACAGCTAGAAGACCGGCTGGGATCTTGCCCGGAAACTGTACGTTTGCCAGCCAGCCGACGAAAATGATGCCAAAAGACACCATGCTCAGCCATGCAACATTCCATGCACTGAAAGCCGCACCCATGGCAATGTAGGTGATCGCCACACCAGCCAGCGTACCCAGCATCGCCGCACGGGGTGTCAACCTCTGCATGGTTGGTCCAAGAAATGCGCCAAGCGCCGCAACCAGGGCATGGACAAAACACCACGCCACACCCACACTCCATGCCAGGTTCAAATCACCGCTTCCCAGTTTGATGGGAAGCATGATCGCAAATGTCACCAGGAAGTAATGAGGGACTGAGATGCCATAAGGCACGGCGGTCACATCATCACGGCCCTCCTTCCTAGCCAGCTTATAAGCCATGTAGGCGAAATAGATGTTACCGACGGCTAGTGAAAGCACCAGTCCGGGAACGATCCTGCCAAACAGGATTTCATTCGGAAAGCCGATAACGAATTGCATCAGGGCCACCGCCACCAATGTATTGGTAAGACTATTGGTGCATAAGCCGAAGAAGCCGTTCAAGTCACCGGCAACCCATATCTTGGGTCCTGTCATTTGTTTTGCTGCACTCATGATCTTTTCTCCTCTTGGGTTGATAGATTGGATTCACCCTGAATCAGGGGAAACTCCTTGTTTAAGCTACGCTGCCTCTGCTGGGTTGATATCGTCGTATGGCAGATAGCTGAATGCATAGCACAGGGCGGCCAGAAGAAGATATCCAACCGTAATGGCGGGTGGGAAGCCCCCCACGCCAAACTGCACCTGTTCCGCGTGGATAAAGCCAAAATAAGACAATACGGCTCCTGCCAGAGCATAGACTGATGCCAGTTTCGGTTTTCGATCCAGCAGGAATACAGCAATGGCGCCGATGATCAGACCGCTCAAGATCGCTCCCCCTCCGAGCACGGTCATGCCTTCATAGAGCACTCCGTTAGCTGCCATGGCATCAATTAATTCACCTGCATTGGCTCCTGCCGCTGTCAGCGCGCCATCCACCTGACCCTTTCCCCATGCCGCAAAATGCGGGATTAGCGCCAACACCACCGCAGGCGCATGGGAGCGTGGTGTGGCCTGAAAGGCTTGCGCGCCGATCAGAGCGCCTATGTAAAGCAGGATGGGCAGGATGGCGACGAGTGGAATTAGGTTGAGAAGCACTGGCACGATATTGAAGAATGTCACAAGTATGACCAGCACGCCGGTCGCCAGCGAATAACCGATGCGTCCACCCATGGCCTTCCAGCCCGGGTGTCCAATGTAGACTGCGTTGGGGAACGGGCTTCCCAGAACGGTACCGATAATACTGTTGAAACCATCCACGACCAGCACTTCTCGCACACTGTACTCATCACCGGCGACGGAGGCGCTTTCCACGTTATCCATGGCTTCGATGAAGTCGTACACGCCAAACGGAATGGCTGTCACCAACAGCGGCGCGATGTTCTTGAAGCCAGCGATCAGGTTGCTTAGTTGTGGAAGAGGAAGCGATATGCCCAACCCACCAAATGAATCGCGCAACACCACTGGATCCATCACAGGCGCCCAGCCCAGCAGAGTGGCAGTCCATGCCATCACAGATCCGACAAAGATCGCTACAAGACCGGCTGGAATTCGCCCGGGGAAACGCACGCCCGCAAACCAGCCTCCAAGCACAATCGCAAGGCAGACCAATCCGATCCACGGTACAGGTGACATGATCTGCATAGCCGGTCGAATGGAAATAAAAGCAATCGAGACGCCCGCCAATGTACCCAGCAATGCGGCGCGGGGAGTCAATTTACGGATATAGGGAGCGAAGAATGCCCCGCTCAGGTTCACCAAACCTTCAATGAACGCCCATGCCAGGCCGACCTGCCAGGCCAGTATTGGATCTCCCGTGGCAATCTTAACTGGCAGCATGATGACCAGCACTACAATGAACATGTGAGGAACACTTGGGCCGGCCGGCATCGCAGTTACATCCGTGCGGCTCTCCTTTGCGGCCAATCGACGCGCCATGAAACCATAGTAAATGTTGCTGAGGAAAAGCATGAATCCCACAGCTGGGACAATTCGCCCAAATACGATCTCGGGGGGCATTTGCACGACGCCCAGCAACAACCCGGAAAGAACCAGGATGTTCAGCAGACTATTCGTCCCCAGGCCAAAGAAGGCATTCCAATCGCCGGGAACCCACAGGGGCGCCTTCACACTATTTGCAGAGTTCTTTTCCATTTGCTGAACCTTCTCTAGTAGAAAGGATGGCCTTGCAGAAAATGAACTTCATTTGTTTTCGGCTGCCTCTTCCAATCCTCTGATCACTTTGTCTGAATCGCTGACCCAGCCGAAGATCCCGCCTTGTGCTTTGACCATTTCCAGGGCAATCCGCTTGAACTCAGGGAAATAGGACGCGGTGCAATCTTCAGGCACGAGGGCGTCAAAGCCGCGATCGTTGGCTTCGCGTACAGTTGTGTGGACACAGACTTCAGTCGTAACGCCGCAAACTATCAGAGTTTTGATATTACGATTCCGAAGTATGCCGAGTAAGTCGGTATCATAGAATGCCCCCTTACCGGGCTTGTCCACAACAGGTTCCCCTTCAATGGGATATAGCTCTGGGATAATATCGTGACCCACCTCTCCACGCACAAGAATGCGTCCCATGGGTCCAACGTCACCGATGCCAGTCTTTAGATGACCGCGTTCTTTCTTTGCCAATGGCAGGTCAGCAAGATCAGGACGGTGACCCTCGCGGGTATGTATGACGAACAGTCCCACCTTGCGGGCGGTTTCGAGAACTTCTTTACAGGGTTCGATCGAACTCCTCAGTAAAGAAACATCGTTTCCCAACATCTCGCCAAAGCCGCCCGGCTCCACAAAGTCACGCTGCATGTCAATCATGACCAGTGCGGTAGACTCGAGGTCGAACGGGAGTTCGTACGGTTCTGCCTGAATTTTGCCTTTGCCCATGTATGCCTCCGATTTGAATTGGAATAAATAATCAGGCGCCAGCCTTGGGGCTTAAATATGCCCTGGCTAGCGCCTCCTTAATCGCGTGCTCAACATTTTGACGGCCGTCTTCGATGTTGATCTGAAGAGCTTCACGCGCACATTCAAAATCATTGTCTTTGATGCAGTCCAGGATTCGTAAATGTTGTTCGCAGGTTGATTGCAGTCTTTCGGCGGTGGTAATATCTGTCATGCGGATGAAGTGGAGCCTTTCATCAATGGCTCGAATTTGCTGCAGGAGTGTGTAATTACCTGTCCAGCTGGCAAGCGTTTCGTGGAATTCTTCATCCCGCATGGCAAAGTCGGATGAGGCAGCCATGGAAGCCTTCCGCAGATCTTTCCAGGCACGATACAGTTCTTTCCAGTCTTCCTGTGGATATCCTTTCTCAACCAGGTGTTCAATTACGAATGTTTCGAGTGCGGACCTTACATCATAAAGCTCATTTATTTCCTGAAAATCCAATTGTCTGACGCTATAACTTTTATAGGGCGCTTTTTCCACGAGATTATTTTCCACAAGCATCCGAAGCGCCTCACGAACGGGACTCCGACTGACCCCGAACTCTTCACATAAGCCCTCCTCTGTAAAGCGGTGACCGGCTGCGTATTGCCAGCCAATAATGCGATCTTTTAAAACAGAAAAAATTTCGGTGCTCAAGTTAGGAGAAGGTTTTGGTGGCATGCTTGGTACTCCGGTACTAATTACGCTACACCCAGATTGTATACAATATTGTATACTTGTCAAGGTCTGTGTGCCCGCTGTTAGCCCAAAGTAGGTCAGGGGGCGAGAGGTAAGCGGGAGGGGGCGGATACGAGTTTTTGCCAATGGCCGCTCATCCAGGCCGCGCGGGCTTTGGCAGTCAAAACAGCACCTTCAACATTCCATTGAGCGCCAGGAAGTTTAAGACGTTGGGTCACAATTTGTTTGCAGCCACTTTCAATGACGCCACTGCCAATCAGATAGCCAGCAGCACGGAATTGAGCATACCGCATGCG
>JANMSY010000195.1:0-2586 GCA_031389865.1 Anaerolineales bacterium
CAATCAAGACCCCATTCACTGGGATGCAGAAATGGGATTCTGGGTCATAAGTCGTTATGCAGATATTGATGCTCTGTATACTGACGAACGGTTTTCTCGCGCACAGGGGCTTATGCGCGGGTTCCAACGTTTATCGGAATCTGAACAAAGGATCGCAGGTCCCGTTTATGAATCCTTTTCAACAACGGTCTTCTATGCAGACCCGCCTTATCACACCCATCTACGGGGCCTGATGAACCACGCCTTCACACCGCGCCGTGTGGAGCACTTGCGTTCATACATTCAGAAGGTTGTGGATGAACTGCTCGACGCTGCACAAGCCAAAGCTGATATTGATATTATTCAGGATCTCGCCTATCCTCTGCCGGTAATGGTCATCGCTGAGCTGCTCGGACTTCCCGCTGGAGATCGCACATATTTCAAAAAGTGGTCAGATGATCTGTTTGCCATTTTGGGTACGGTGCGTCATAAGCCCCAGCATCTGCTTGAGCGCGCGGCACAAAGCCTGGATGAAATGACTGGCTATATAAGGGGGCTCAGCCGCAAACGTCGCGAGCACCCTCAGGATGATTAGCTCACCGCGCTGCTCTCCGTCACCCAGGACGATGCTGGATTCTGCCCTCATAAAAAGGATCCCGCTACGCTTCACACGACGGGAGAATGGGTCGGTGAACGAGAATCCTCCTCGGCGCTGACAGAAGAGGAGCTGGTCGCCAATATCAACATTCTCCTCAGCACTGGTCATGAGACAACAACTCACCTCATCGGAAATGGTCTTCTTGCCTTACTGCAACACGCCGACCAATTGCAAAAGTTGCGGTTTCAGCCTGCAATGCTTGCATCGGCAATTGATGAAATGCTTCGTTACGATAACCCTGTGCAGATCACCTATCGTTCCGCAGCTGCAGATGCTGAGATCAAAGGGAAACTGATTCGCAAAGGCGACCTCGTGAATACCATACTCGGTTCTGCCAACCGTGACCCTAAACGCTTCTCCAACCCCGATCATTTTGATATCACCCGCAATGAGGGACGGCATCTCAGCTTTGGAGTGGGTATCCATTTTTGCATTGGCGCGCCGCTGGTCAGGCTGGAAGCGGAAATTGTCTTTGAAACCATCCTGCGGCGTTTCCCCCACATCAAGCTTGCAACCGAAACCCTTGAATGGCAGGAACATCCCATTTTCCGCGGCCTGAAATCTTTACCCGTTCGTTTTTAAGAAAGTGAAGACCACAACGGTCTTCACTTTACTATGTATATCCTCTCTGTTCACTTTATAGTTAACACTAGCTCTTCGGCAAGCCCCTTCGGATTTGTTCTTCCGTGAATAACGTTTTTGGCTTCAAATCATCCGGGAGGGGGATGCTCTCCAGGGTGGGCTGGCTGATTCCGTCCGCAAGCATTTGAACCTGGGATTTTGTGATAAGAGGCTTCGGCATAAATCGCTCTGAAAAAAATGCCAATATACGGTGGAAAAAAACTGGGAAAGGCAGAACTAAAAGAAATCGTTTTCCCATCGCTCGGGCGATCCGCCGCGCGGCCTGGCTGAAGGGAAATTCCTCGGGCCCCAGAACCGCTACAGTCTGACGCGCGAAGCGGTCTTCATCCAACGAAGCGCGGATCACTTCCACCAGGTCCTCCACGGCGACGAGGCGAACTGTTTTCTCCTTGAGACCCACCGCGGCAAAAACGGGGATTTTGCGAAACAGATTGCTCAGATTATTGAGCAGATGATCACCCGGTCCGTAGACGAGACCCGCTTTGAGAATTGTAAAATTCAATTTCGATGAGCGGACGATTTCTTCGCCCTGCCATTTTGTGGTGTGATATTCAGATTTAACGGTGGGGCGCACACTCAGGTAACTGAGCAGCACAAATTTTTTCACGTGAGCGCGTTCTGCCGCGCTGACAGCAGAGCGTGTACCTTCGACATGCAAACGATGAAAAGTTTGTCTGGCGTCTTCCACACTCGTCCCTGCGCAATGTACCACTGCATCACAGCCCTCAAAGGCATGAGTCAGTTTGTCAGTGTCATTGGCATCCAGTGCCATAAAGGTTGCACCTTCGATGGGCTGCGTGTTCCGTGAGTACCGGCCGCGCGCAATGATGATTACTTCATGGCCGTGCGCGATGAGGTCACGCGCCACATGCCTTCCAATAAAACCAGTTCCACCAGTAATTGCGATTTTCATAATACTCCTTCAGTTATTGCCAGAAGCCTGGAAGATATATTCGCAGGATAACATCCAAAAGTATTCCCAAAATATATAACCCGCCAAAGAAGCGGATATGCCGCAACTGTGGCGTGGAAAACCAGCGGGGCCACAAGTCGAATCTGGGGGGAGCTTCCCTGGGGCGTGGCTGGCTCAGCAGCTTGATCACATTCCATCCGCGACCTGCCGCAAGGAAGACCAGCAGTACGGTCGGTGAAAAGAACCGGACGATAAACACGAGATAAAGTATCAGTATATACGAAAGCAGAATCGTGAAAATGTTGACCCAGCGTGCCGCGGGTTCGCCCAGGCGCACCGGGAGTGAGCCAACGCCCTTCTTTTTATCCGCTTCGATCTTATCGATGTGCTTGCC
>JANMSY010000196.1:0-2611 GCA_031389865.1 Anaerolineales bacterium
GACGAATACCGCAACCGATACACCGACGAATACCGCAACCGATACACCTACCAATACCCCAACCGATACACCGACCAATACCCCAACCGATACACCGACCAATACCCCTACAAACACGCCCACCAACACACCCACTGATACTCCCACCAATACGCCTACTGATACACCTACAAATACTCCAACCAATACGCCAACCAACACACCTACTTTTACACCCACTCCGACAAAGTTTGAAGGCTGTACACCTGGCTATTGGAAACAGGAGCAGCATCTGGATTCATGGGTTGCCACTGGATTTTCACCCAACCAGACACTCGAGAGTGTATTCGATGTGCCAGATACCTACGGGTTGGATAATTACACCCTGCTCAAGGCATTGAGCTTCAAGGGCAACGTCACGATCGTGGGCGCGTCAAAGATCCTCCTGCGTGCAGCTGTGGGAGCACTGCTCAACTCAGCCAGCCCGGATGTGGACTATCCGCTCAGCACTGCGCAGGTAATTGCGCAGGTCAATGCTGCCCTGGCGAGCGGCGACCGCAGCACAATCATAAATCTTGCGGCACAATTAGATCGATATAATAATCTAGGATGTCCCTTGAATTAGGCAGCGATCGAAGCTGCAAAAGCGGCCCTGTAAAAAGTAACGTCCCGAATTTTCGGGACGTTTTATTTCACCAAACCATCGAAGGCATGTCACCGGGAGGGAACGCAATTTGTGACCATCACCTGCTGTGAGAGATGCTTCGCGGAGTTTATCCTGAGCGAAGTCGAAGGGCTCAGCATGACATAATCACAATAACTCCGCGCCATTGGACGCGCGCGTAATGTAAATTTCAGGATGCAATCCTGTTTCGGCTTCATACCTCATAGCCAATGTCCGCGCGAACTCATCCGCTTTTTCGCGCGCCACCAAATTGGCGGTACAGCCGCCAAAACCCGCGCCCGTCAGCCGTGCGCCGTAACATCCATCCAGGGATTGGGCAATGCTCGCCATCACATTCAGCTCGGGACTGGACACTGCGTAGAAATCGCGCAGGCTGATATGACACTGATTCATCAACTCGCCGAAATGCTGGATGTTGCCTGACTCCAGCAACGCCTCAGCCTGATTCGACCTCTCGATCTCCTCCACCACATGGCGTGCCCGCTTCGAAACTTCGTCCGGGAGTTTATCTGCGAAATGATTGAACTCCTCCACGCTGACATCGCGCAGTGACTTGATGTTCGGCAGGTCCTGTTTTAGCAGGCGGATGGCTTCTTCACACGCAGCACGACGTTTGTTATATTCGCCGCTGGTCAATTTTCTGCGCACGGATGTATCGGCAATAACGATGGAAACATCTTCAGGCAAAGGGATGGCTTTCCATTCGAGGGAGCGGCAGTCGAGCAGGAGCAGTTTATTCTCCACGCCACATGCAGAAGCAAACTGGTCCATGATGCCGCAGTTGACGCCCACATACTGGTTCTCCGCTTTCTGGCCGAGCAGCGCGCGCTTCATGGGTGGCAGCGTCCAGCCGCCGAGCGTTTGCCATGCCATGGCAAACGCCATCTCCACCGAAGCGGATGAACTCAAGCCTGAGCCGCGCGGTACATTGGATTCAAAGACTGCGTTCATTGCAGGCGTGGATAGATTCTCTCCATTCAATGCCCACATCACACCCGCGGGATAGTGAGTCCACTCGGGCAGGGGAGAACCGTCCGCCTGGGTCTTTAACGGGACGCTTTGCGGGGAGAACGAAGCCCGCTGGTCCATGTCCACAGCTACAAGCGTGGAAACAGGAGTGCCTGTCGGGGAGAAAGCGATAAACGTGGCGCGGTCGATCGCAGCCGGTAGGACAAATCCGTCGTTGTAATCCACGTGTTCACCAAGCAGGTTCACCCGCCCCGGGGCGCGGACAATATGTTCGGGTGCGCGCCCAAAGGTTTCCTGAAACATTCTGGTAGTGTGATTAATAATTTCCATGGGCTGATTGTAACAAGAGACGCGCAGGTTGACGATATTTGAGCGATGCTGATACACTCCGCTCTTAATTTCCATAGTGCCGCATCCATTAAGCAAACCTGGTTTGTGAGTTTTTCTGTGAAATAATGAAGCTGGTTCTTTATTTATGAAACAAGCGGCAGGAGCATCATGAAAAACCTTAACGTTCAATTTGATTCGATCCGACAATCCGCGACCGTTGCAATGGCTGACCGCATCCTTGCGCTCAAAGCCAGCGGGCAGAAGGTGATCGGCTTGCAGGTCGGTGACCCCGATTTTGCAACTCCGCCCGCGGTGCTGGACGCGGCGATGAAGGCGATGAACGACGGCCTGACTCATTATGCATCATCCCGCGGCAACGCGGATCTGCTGGCTGCTGTTGCAAAAAAACTTCAACGCGACGAAGGCGTGACCTATGACCCTGCCTCTGAAATTTTGGTGACTCATGGGGGCATCCACGCTTATTACACCGCCATGCAATCCATTCTGAATCCAGGTGATGATGTGCTGGTCCCAGACCCGTCCTGGGCGACACATTCGAACATGGTGATCATGCTGCGAGGAAACGTAATCCGCGTCCCCGCGCCTGCCGAGAACGGGTTTATTCCGTATTTTGAATCGTGGGAAAAG
>JANMSY010000247.1:0-6540 GCA_031389865.1 Anaerolineales bacterium
CAGACGGGTGTGGGCGAAACCTTGAGCAGGGCAAATACAAGTGCAACCGCAGTCAGGCTTCTCTCGCCGCCAGAGAGCAAAGCCAGTCCCTGCTCGAGGTTTCGCCCACACCCGTCTGTGTAATGGATGAGGTGGATGCAATGCTGGATGAAGCGAACGTAGGTCGCTTCCGTGACCTGCTGTATGAATTGAGCAAGGATACCCAGTTCATCGTGATCACCCACAACCGTAACACTGTGCAGGCCGCGGATGTGATCTACGGCATTACCATGGGGCGCGACTCGGCGAGCCAGATCATCAGTCTGAGGCTCGACCAGGTTACGGATGAGATGTTAAAAAGGGCGTGACCGGTACCCACTGATCGGCTGAGAATGATCAAAAACGTCCGAGCCATACATAGGCTCGGACGTTTTTGTTTGTTTCTGGAAGTTCTCTTTATTGTGGAGCAGAAAGGACAGGCTCGGTGGGAACGCGTTCCTGCCAGATATCATTGATGGTGATGGTGGTTGCTTCACGGGTGGAGGTCAGCCATTCATTGAAAACAGTCTGTTTCTTTTGTTCAAACTGGCTGGCAGTGAGAGGTAATTCCTCACGTGCGATTACCTCGATCACATGATAACCAAATTCAGTTTTGACCGGCTCGCTGATTTCGCCAATCTTCAAGGTCGATACTGCATCCGCAAATTCGGGCACAAAACTGCTGACGGGCGTCCAGCCGAGCTCGCCGCCATTTGGAGCCGAACTGGTGTCCTTCGAGAAATCAGCTGCAACCTTGGCAAAGTCGACACCCTGTTTCAGGAGCTCGGTCACAGTCTTTGCAGTCGCTTCGTCTTCCACAAGGACGTGGCGGGCCAGGACCTGAACTTCAGTCTGGGGCAGATCCTTGCTCATTTCATCCTGTAATTTTGTGCGAAGGATCTGAAGCTCGTAGACCGAACGTAACGTCTTTTCACTAATTTCATAGTCCTTGAATTGCGTCAGGGTTTCGTTGAATTGACCCTGGTAGCCCTCCAACGTGTAGGGGGTGGGGCTTGCCGTCGGTGGCTGGGGAACAAATGTCGGCGTAGGAAGAGCTGCAGTGGCAGTTGCTGAAACGCCCGCAGTGGATGTCGCCTCAGCCTCAGCAGTGGATGTCGGTGCTGCCGTTGGAGTGGAGGTGGAGGGATAGAGGGTCAGTTGCTGGGAAGTGAGTGTCGGGTATGAGAACTCCGTGGGTGTGATGGTGGGAGTCGGTGTACCTTCCGGGAAGAAACCATAGGCTTCCTGCAAAAGGGTTTCCACTTCCTCATCGCTGACGGTGATACCGCGTTTTTCGGCTTCCTGGCGGATCAACACCTCATCGACCATGAGATCCAGGACTTGCTTGCCGAGGATATCAGTGGAACCTAGTTGCATCTGGATTTCCTGTTGCTGCTGGGCTGTGTCCATCCCGAAGCTCTGCTGAAAGAATTGGAAGCGGCTCAACTGATTGTACAGGTTGACGCGCTCCAGACGGACACGTTCCTGCCATTCTCCGGTCATGACCTTTACATTATTCACTTCTGCGACAGGCTCACGCAATGAGAAAACATTCAGATTGAGATAGCCATACACCAGAAGGAGGGCGACGATTGCGATGCCGGCCATGGCGATCGTACGGATCAATCGCACCTGTTGTCTTTCCCGTTCCAGACGGGCGACATGTTTTTTTGTGACCACCTTTGGGGTGGGACTTTGTTTTGCCATTTTATTTTTCCATGACATAAAGACGGGGCATGGAGTGTAGCCATGCCCCGCAAATGTACTTGGGGATTAGCGTCCCTCTTCGAAGGACTTCCCTACGAAGGGGAGCAGGGCAATCTGACGTGCCTGCTTGATGGCGGCAGCTACCACACGCTGATGGCGGGCGCACGCGCCGGTCTGGCGGCGTGGGCGGATCTTGCCATCTTCCGTAATATAGCGGCGGAGCAGGTCTGTCTTCTTATAGTCAATGGTCAGGGTCTTATCTGCACAGAATTGACAAAATTTGGGCTTCGCAAAGAAGCGGCGGTCGCCACGCTCGCCACCACCTTCTTGAGTCCGTTCGGGTCTTCGATCATCAGCCATTTGTTACTCCAATTTTGATTACTTCAGAAACCTGACGTCCATGGACGATCAGATCTTATTAGAATGGAAATTCGTCCTCGTTCGCGGTCATTTCGCTGTCATCTGAAACGGATTCGGTTGCCTGTGATGTGCTGCTGGCATGGTCGCGGCGGTCGCCAAGCATCATCATTTCGTTGGCAACAACCTCCACGCTGGTGTGCTTGACACCTTCCTTGTCGTCCCAGCGGCGGGTCTGCAGGCGTCCTTCAATGTAGACCTGCTGTCCCTTGTTGAGATACTGCTTGCAGATCTCAGCCAGGTTGCCCCAGGCAACGACATTGAACCATTCCGTTTCGTTGTGGCGCTCGCCGTCAACGGTATTCCACGAGCGGCTGACAGCCACTGTAAAAGTTGTAACGGGTCTGCCCGATGGGGTGTAGCGCATTTCTGGATCGCGCCCCAAATGACCGATAATTTGAACTTTATTCAGGCCTCGGCTCATTTTCGTTCTCCTTGTTACATACGTACCGCATGATTTTCTAAACCCGCAAATCCATGTAAAAAGTTTAGTTTTATAAGACAGGCGGTAAAACCGAGAAGTCTTTTTATAGAAAAATGTATTACACAGCAGAGAGCATGTGACGCAGGACAGGTTCGAGGTAACGGATGTTACGCTCAACGCCGCTGGCGGCCTTCGGGTCGAGTGTGACATTCAGGAGAACGTACTGACCTTCTCTTTGCTTTCGGATCTGGTACGCCAGTCTGCGGCGTCCCCAGATTTCCACCTTGTCCACGCTTCCACCAGCTTCCGTGACCCAGGTGGAGACGCGTTCAATAATGCCTTTAAAAGCAGTCTCATCCAGTTCGGGCTGGGCAATGCAAACGATTTCATAGTTGCGCATGAGGGATTTAACCTCCTTTCCATGGGATTGCTCCAGTTCAAACCGTGGGTCTGCCAGGAGCGGAAAGGCACGTATGTGACGTACCTGTTATCGCCCCGCACGCCAGATAAATCGCTTGAAGAAGCGTGCGAGATAAAGCGGGCTGAAGTTTATCATGTTTCCACCGAATGGGGAGGAGATATAATAAGGCTTCCGAAGTCTACGTGTACAAGAGGCGTTTACGATGTTCGATCTCCCCGATGATGAAATTCTGTCACTTTCCAAGGAGCATGTCTTCTATACTTGGGCTGCACAGTCAAGGGTCAACCCCATTGCAGTGAAGCGCGCCAAGGGCGTCTACTTTTGGGATGTGAATGACAGACAGTACCTCGATTTCAACTCGATGACCATGTGTGTCAACATCGGTCATGGTGACGAACGCGTCATCAAAGCCATGCAGGAGCAGGTTGCAGAGCTTGCGTATGCCGCGCCGGGCATGACAACCAGGGTTCGCGCGTTGGCGAGCAAACTGGTGGCAGATATTACTCCGCATCAGGCGCTGACCAAAATCCTGTTCACGCTTGGCGGGGCGGATGCCAACGAGAACGCCATCAAGCTGGCGCGCGGCTACACAGGCAGGCACAAGATCCTGACCCGCTATCGCTCCTATCATGGCGCGACTGCCGGGGCGATGGCAGCGACCGGTGACCCGCGCCGCGTCATCTGGGAACCGAACCTGATGCCTGGCATCGTGCATTTTCTCGACCCATACCGCTACCGTTCCACCTTCCATCGGACGAATCCCGATATAGCAGAGGCAGACTTTGCACAGGATTACCTCAATCACCTGGAAGAGATCATCCATTATGAGGGGCCGCAGACCATCGCTGCCATCCTGATGGAATCCGTGACGGGTACGAATGGGATCATTATCCCGCCGGAAGGATACATGCAGGGGGTCCGCGCTCTGTGTGATCAATACGGCATCGTGATGATCGCCGATGAGGTGATGAGCGGATTCGGTCGCACGGGCAAATGGTTCGCGGTGGAACATTGGGATGTTGTCCCTGACATCATCAGCATGGCAAAGGGACTCACCTCCGCATATGCGCCGCTCGGCGCGGTGGCGATGAAGCCTGAAATAGCCGCTGCATTCGATGAGCATGCCTTCGAAAGCGGATTGACCTACACGTCACATCCTGTGTCTCTTGCGGCGGCCGTTGCGAATATCAACGTGATGAGAGAAGATAAGATCGTCGAGCACGCGGCAGGCATGGGTCCGGTTTTGAAGCGGATGATGACCGACCTGGGCGAAGCCCATCCCTCTGTAGGGGAGGTCCGCAATATCGGTTTGTTCGGTATTATCGAGTTGGTGAAAGATCGCCAGACAAAAGAACCCATGGCGCCGTGGAACGGTTCATCGCCTGAGATGAATGCGCTGAAAAAGTATTGCCTGGATAACGGGTTGTTTCTGTATACACACTGGCACACCGTGTTGATCATCCCGCCGCTCATCATCTCGGAAGAACAATTGCAGGAAGGCTTCAACGTGTTGGATAAAGCGCTGGAGATTACAGATCAGGCGGTGAAATAAAAAAAGTGACGGTCACATTATCGTGATCGTCACATATTTGATGAGAGCTCTGTAGGTCAGGCTTGCAGCCTGACACTTCTATAGAACTACAAGCCCATTCTGCTCTATCAGACCCAATCAACATCTTGCGATCTAAAAAAATTAATGTCCATCGCATCCATTCGTTTGCCGTGCGCGGCAAGCCTTTGGCGATATTCCTCCCAGCTTTGTCCCTTCGGGGACCAGGCTAACTCTGCGATCCCGGGAATTCGGGGGAAGGTCATATATTCGATGTCTTTCATCGTTTGAACTGTCTCTGTCCATAGTGGGGCTTCAAGGCCGAGGATGTCATCTTCTTCGAGTCCATCCATGTAAGTACCGGGTTCCCAATTATAAGCATCTTTGACGCTGATCAAGCTGGCCCAGTCGAGGCCCAGTGGTGTGGATGAGTCGTACTTCATGTCGAGATAGATTTTGTTGGCCGGCGAGAGAATGATCTTCGCCCCTTGAGCTTTGGCATCCTGATAAGTCGCACCGAACCAATGTTGTGCGATGGTGCCCGGTAAAACCTCCGCCTCACCGATCTCTCCCCAGCCGACTGTTGTCTTGCCATGTGAGATGACGATTTCCTGTATTCGCTTGATGAACTTTTTATAATCCTCTTTGGGCGTTGACCTTGCCTCATCGCCGCCGATATGGATATAAGGCCCGGGTGTGATTGCGGCGAGTTCGCGGATGACATCATCCAGGAATTGATATGTGATTTCACTGTTGATCCAGAGCGTGCTGAAGCCTACCTTTGTACCTTCATATAAAGCGGGTGCTTCCTCTGAAACATTCAACTCTGCGTAGGATGCAAGCGCGGCGTTGGTATGACCGGGTGTATCAATCTCAGGAATGATCATTACATAACGACTGCGCGCGTAATCCACAATTTCCTTGTACTGTTCCTGTGTGTAGAAACCGCCGCCATTCCCACCGACCTGAGTGCTGCCCCCGATTTCCGTCAATTTCGGCCAGGATTTGATCTCAATGCGCCAGCCCTGATCGTCAGTGAGATGCAGATGCAGGCGGTTCATCTTGTAGTGTGAGATCAGGTCAATGTAACGCTTGACATCCTCGACACCGAAGAAATGACGCACCACGTCGAGCATCGCGCCGCGCCAGCCGAATCGGGGAGTATCCCGTATGGCAACGGCAGGCAGGCTGAATGTTGCAGCTGGATGAGTGGGGATCAATTGGAGAAGAGTCTGGATGGCATAGAACAATCCCGCGGGATGGTTTGCGCACAGTCGGATTTGATCCGTGGTGATGGAGAGTTCATATCCCTCCTCGCCGAGGCCCGGATCATTATCCAATTGCAAAATGATGCCTGGGGTTCCCTGGCCGGTGTCCGTCGTAGCGAAGTGGAGACCAGTCGCTTTCTGCAATTGCATCGACAGGTAATCGGCCAGGAATGTAGCTTCCTGATCGGAAGAGTCACAGTGGATATGGGTTGAACTTGAAAGAGCGAATACTCCTTGAGATGGAAGAATGGATGCGGGTTTTGGAATCAGATTGAGCATGTTGTGGTATCCTTTGCCTTGATGATACGCCCATTCTGTGCATATCACAATAAGTTCAGGCGCCCATGGATAACCAACCATCATTTGACCGCGGCATCCTGATACCCATCGGTATCGGCATTTTTTCCCTGATTGGTATTTGCGTGATTTTGGTCATGGGGCGTATTAATGCATCACGTGCACCTATTGAAGAAATACCCACTGCGAGCCCTTTTAAATATTTGTTGATCGGCACTGAACCAGTCGTATCCGTTTTAACTGTTGATGGATCCGGGCAGGATTTCACTACATTTACTCCGGGAATCCCTCAAACATTTGGCCCTCCAGAAACAGTAGCTGTGTTGCCCACAAACACGATGGGCCCGGTGCCCATTATTACCCTGCCTCCTACAACCGCTGCGAACACACCCACGCGCACGCCCACATCTGCATCAACTGGGGCATTTGGCCCGGGTAC
>JANMSY010000271.1:0-1770 GCA_031389865.1 Anaerolineales bacterium
TGACTGGTTTACCAACTACCTGCTTTCTCAGGAGGAAGATGTCAAGGAGTTCGGCTGGGTTGTCGGCATCGGCGTCGAGTTCTCAACGCCCCAGACGGTGCAGTTGGAGACAGATGTCACTCATTTATGTCGGGCGATTGAATTCCACGCCGAGCGTGTATGTGACAAATTCGAGCGCGTGGTCGCAATTAGCGGCACAGGCTTCTATGACTGGAATGCAAAGCGGGCAACGTTTCCGCCTGGAGTCACGATCGAAACCGAACCAGTCCCGATGGATTTCACCAAGTGGACGCCTGCAACTGACGGCGCCAAACCGCCCCCGGGCTTTATGAACGTGCACATGATTACTCGTGCAGTACAGTTTGAGCACATTGCTGACGCCATTAATCTCGATGCGCTGTAGCAGCCGAATGCTGAGGCCTAACCATTCCATCGAGCGGACGTCCAACGGGGGGCACACTCTCATGCTCCGTCAAGGTTGGTAGTGCCGTGGGATGCTGCTCATGTCAAACGTTAGGCCCATCAAGATCCTCACAATTCATCTTTGCATCCTCGTTACATGCCTCCCAATCTCCACCGCGAGTTTCTTTCCCCGATCAAACTCACACCTCATATGAGTAAAGCACAGTCTCCATCTCCTGGGGAGTCAAGCCGCCGTGATGACCGTAAAATTTTTGCTCAAACTTATCCTTCTCATACCACCAGACGGACTCATAACGATAAGACAGAATTACAAGATTCCCGACACGCTCGCGAAAACGGGACGAAACCTCCGCCCCAAAATATCCGTCTGCGATCAGGGCCTCTGTTTTTACGACATCTGCCTTGCCTGCGAGTCTCTTCGCCAGAAAGGATTGTGCCTCATCCAGCATGTCATCATGGATATAAAGGAACATGTCGCGCGCTGAACCGGCGGGGATAAGCAGTTTCCCTCTGCGATTGGTTTTGATGAACTTCTCGAAACCGGCAAAGCGCGCTTCGGTATTCAAAAAGGTCGTGGTCTTCGGGTCCACTTCAGATGCGCCGTGATCGGCTGTCATCAGGAACAGGATTCTTTTCTTCCCCTTAAAGATACGTTCAAAGTAATACTCCATCATCAGTAGAAAAGTTTCGATTTCGGCTTCAGTTTGTGGAGCGTTGGGACCATACTCGTGGCAGAGCGTGTCGATCTTATCGAAGTACAGATGGACGTATGTGGGTCTTGTCTGTTGTTCCAGCAACAAACCCAGGTTGATGAAAGCCTCTGAGAGTGTTTTGAATGAATACTGTTCTGCCCCTGCCATCACTACATTGGAATATGTGGAGGGTGTGTAATCGCGTATCCCAAAAACATACGGATCCACGCCCATCTTTTTCAGTTCAGGATAAAAATATCCGCGCGGGTATAAAAGCGGGGCATGGATTCCCGTGGAGTTTAGATCATCACGAGAGCGCGAGCCTGCAAAGGAAAATAACAAGGGCGCGATGATCGCATCCACTTGCGGCTCATAGTAATACCACTCGTACACGCCGCTTTGCCCCACCGGCCAGCCGGTATGAATGGTTGTCACGTGCGCGGCGGTTGTAGAGGGGAATTGCGAAGTCAGTTTTTCGATGCTGCCCTGTTTCGCAATGCGTTTGAGGAAGGGTGCATCCTGAAAGCGTTCATAGAATCGCCAGCCGAAGGCATCCACCAGAAACAATACAACGGCATCATAGTTGCCTGAGACGAAGGCATTTGTGATTCGATTGGGGATTCCTGCAAAACCGCCTTCGTCGTAACGGGGTTTG
>JANMSY010000295.1:0-4285 GCA_031389865.1 Anaerolineales bacterium
GAATTACTGGTCATCCATGCTCACAAAATGCTCCAAAATGGCGACAGCTTAACCTCCGTGTTCGATTTCTTATTTGCCAAGCAGCGTGCCTATGCTATTGCTTGACCTGCTCTTATCCTTCAAAACACAACTCACGAGTTATTAAGTGACCTTACGCAATGTCATTCTGAGCGGAGCGAAGAATCTCTGAGATTATCGTAGAGGCCCTTCGCTTCGCTCACATCGTCCCGATGTCCTTCGGGAGGGTGACATACTAAAAGACATAAACTGCGTAAGGTGAGTTATTAAAAAAATAAGTAAGGCCGGCTTTGTATTTCGAACTATTTATTCGGATGGAATCCTGCAAAGCAATTGTCATCTGACATTGCTGTCCGTATAATGGAAGGGCGCCCGCTTTACGCGAAGCGTTCGGTGTGGAAGCCCCACTGACTTTTTGGGCTCACGGAAAATGGGATGAAAGGTGGATGAATGCGAGCAGCATATTATGAACGTGCGGGCCCGGCGAGTGAAGTGTTGTGTGTTGGTGAGCTGCCAACCCCAGTCCCTGGTTCCGGAGAAGTGCGGGTGAGAGTATCCTGGTCTGGAGTGAACCCATCAGATGTCAAAGCACGTGCCCGGACCAGGATCCTGCCATTTCCACGCATGATTCCCCATAGTGATGGTGCGGGCGTGATCGATCAAGTAGGACCCGATGTCTCATCCACGCGCATCGGTGACCGCGTCTGGATATGGAACGCGGCATGGATGCGTCCATTCGGCACCGCCGCAGATTATGTTGTTTTACCGTCTGAGCAAGCCGTAGTGTTACCACAAAATACTGACCTCGCTGTCGGAGCCTGCCTGGGCATCCCGGCGTTGACTGCCTATCATGCCATCACTGTTGCTGGAGGCGTTGCCGACAGGAATATTCTGATCTGCGGGGGCGCAGGCGCGGTAGGCCATTATGCCATCCAACTGGCGAAGATAAAAGGCGCGCGGCGGATCATCGCCACCGTGAGTGGACCTGAGAAAGCCGTCCTGGCTCGTGAGGCAGGAGCGGATACTGTCCTGAATTATAAGACCGATGATCTTCCTTCCGCCATCCATGCTGCCACAGCGGGTGAGGGTATCGATCGTATTGTGGAAGTTGATATGGCTGCCAATATCAACACCGATATCGCGGTCCTGCGGTCGGATGGGGAGGTGATCGTTTACGGAAGCGGTGCTCCGGAAATCAGTGTGCCGTTTTCCCCCGCGATCCGCAAGGGTGTGCACATGTTTTTTTTCATCGTTTACAATCTGGCCGCGGATGTTCGCGACCGTGCAGTCAGTGATCTCTCGATGCTACTCGAAGGGGAGCGTCTGAACCATAATATCGCCGCCCGCCTGCCACTTGTACAGATCGCCGATGCTCACGATTTGGTTGAACGGGGCCGGGTCAATGGGAATGTTGTTCTTAATCTTGACTGAAGGACAAAACGCGGACGTTAATCTGAGTCATTCCTGATAACTTGCCATCGACTCTAAAAATGGGGAGGTTTGGGTCGCAATCTATACTAAACAACTACACCGCGCTCTCAGCGCGGTGTAGTTATGACTGAAAACAAGAAGATCTGCCCGAAAGACTCACTTCGTCGTGCCTTCAGAACAATGCGCAGTATTACATTCTTCCTCCCATCTTATTACATTTTTCCTTTTCGCTGAAAAATAGTTGACTTATGTCAATCAATTTGATATTATTTTCATACAGTGAAATAAATTTCACTTTATGCTCGGCACACCGAATGGCCGATCAAACGGCCGGAATAGAGATTTTCTGATGACTGCGACACCCCTCCTCCAACTTGCTCTTGATTATATTTCTCTGCCAAAGGCGATTGTCATGGCAGCCCTGGTAGCTCCTGAAGTTGATATTATTGAAATTGGAACGCCACTCTGCAAAGCCGCCGGAACCGATGCAATCCGGGCAATCAGAGAAATATGCCCGGACAAGCTCATCCTTGCCGATTTCAAAACACCGGATGTCGGCGGCCTCGAGGCCAGCATGGCATTTGATGCGGGTGCCGACATGATGACGGTGATCGGTGGTGCCACGCTGGCAACAGTAGAACAGGCAGTCTCGGTGGCACGTGAACGAGGCAAGGAAATGCTTATGGAGCTAACAGGTGTCCGCGATAGCGATATCCTGGAACGGGCAGCCGAGTGGCGTCAGATCGGCGTGGAACGCATCGTTTATCACCGCGAGTGGGATGCCCAGTCAGCGGGCCGCCAATGGGCGCAATCAGATAAGGATTCCATCTGCAAGCTGATCGATATGGGCTTCAAGCTCACAGTGACTGGCGGACTTACGATGGATCTCCTGCCCTTTTTCGCTGACCTGCCAGTGTCAGTTTTGATCTGCGGGCGGAGTATTCGCGAAGCGTCGGAGCCTCGGATTGCTGCCCACCAAATACGGCTGGCTATCGCCGATCTCTGGTCAGGTTCTTCTGGATGAAATCATGACAATTGTCCCAATCCCCGATATCGGGATTGGGACAATTGCTATCTAACTGATGATCACGAACTGGGATGATCCCAGTCACAACGTAAAGTGAAACAAGACACAAGAAACGGAGGTAATTTCATGGCTGAGTCATTGAAGGGAAAGGTAGCGGTTATCACGGGGGTTGGTTCCGGGTTCGGGAAAGCCACAGCGGAGTTGTTCGCCAAAGCGGACCAGGTGAACCTCGTCCTGATCGACTACAACGATGAAGCCCTCAAGGCCACCTCTGACGCCTGCAAGGCGTCCGGCTCGAACGTGGTGGCTTTGGCAGGCGACGTGACCAATCCGCAGACTTTCGAGCGCGCGCTTAAGGAAACGCTCGAAGCCTTTGGCAAGATCGATTTCCTCATCAATTATGCGGGTGGCGCGCTCAAGGTAGCACCTATCGAGGAGATGGATGACACGGTCATCCGCCGTATTATCGACTTAAACCTCAACAGTGCTATCACAAGCTGCCGGACTTTTACACCCCAGTTCAAGCTGCAAGGCTACGGGAAGATCATCAATGTATCCAGCGCGTGTGACCGCCGCTCGTGGCAGGGCTGGTCAGTGTACTCCGCAGCCAAGGCTGGCGTCAACGCCTTCACCAAATGTCTCTACACAGAACTGAGACCACACGGTATTGCTGTCACGCTGCTCGTGCCGGGCGGATCCAATACCGGCTTCCAGGCAGCCGCCGCGGGTGTGAATGTATTTGAATGGGATGAGGATCTCGCAGTGCGTCCTGAACACTTCGCTGACATGGTCTACCAGACCTGTGCTCTCACTAAAGGCGGATGTGTCTCTGAGATGCTGATATACGGCCTGGCACAGGATGTCAGTGGTTTCTGAGATAAAAACATCGGCTGGAAAAGCTCTGATATTCCAGGACTTTCCGGACGATGATTGCTGGCAAATAGAGTTGGCCGCAACCAAACGTGTCTCCGGTGCAAGGAGGTGGCAGGACCTGAAAACAAGCGTGAGAAAAACTATGTCGTACCGCAGCCGCCCAAAAAACAAATGCCCGCATGGGTAAGCAGGTGCGATGAGTCGAAGTTCCAAATGTTTCCTTTTGCTCATGTATATCAAGGAGAAGTGAAAATGAAAAAGAATGTGTTTGTTCTATTGACAGTGCTTGTGCTCGCTGGCCTCATTCTGTCCGCCTGCGGTTCGGCCGTCCCACCCACTCAAGCCTCCGTGACGAAGCCCATGAAGATCGCGTTCTTCGTATCGGATCTGTCAAATGTATTCCACCAGGCACAGGCTGCCGAAGCGCAGAAGTATGCCAAGGAAAAGTATGGCGCGGAAGTATTCGTATTCGATGGCAAGGCTGATTCCGCTGTCATGACCCAGAATGTCGACCAGATCATGGCACAGGGCATGGATGGCGCGACCCTGCATATCTGGGACTACGATGCAGTGAAACCGGCCGTGCTTGAGGCGATAGGCAAAGGCATCGTCCTGACCTCATTCTTCAGCCCGCTCGGCGACAGTGGCATCCCCGTTGCCCGCAGCGATGAAAAAGGCATTTCGTTTGCGATGGGTGCCGAGATGGCGACCCAGTGGAAAGCTGCCCACCCCGACAAACCCATCGTCATGGTTGAACTCGGTTGGCCGAACCACACTGAAGTGAAATCCGGACGCACTGACCCGTGGGTCGAAGGCGTTCTGTCTGTTGACCCGACCGCAACCGACCTTGGTTGTTTGGACGTCAGCAAGGGCACCGATCAGGCCAAGCAGGTCATGACCGACCTCCTGACCACGCATCCCGAAGTCAACCTCATC